>JBFILF010000197.1:0-9337 GCA_041599835.1 Pirellulaceae bacterium | reverse complement strand
GATCAAATAAAGTCGGTGCGGCAAAATGACACGTTGCCCGTGCGGGTGATGGTTCAGGGTACTCCGGTATTGCAGGCCAATATTGCTACGATCCTACCACGGGCATCACTTCAGCCGATCGACGCGTCATTGTGTGCGATTGCCGGAGGTCCGTTGGCCGTTCGCCCGGTTGAAGACAGCTCGGCCGGCCATTCCGAGGCGAGTGATTTGATCGACGATTACCGGCTGTTGGTGCCGCAATTCACGGCAAAACTCGAACTTTCCAGCGATCTGGCCGATCAATTGTGGGCTGGCCAGCGCGGAACAGCTTTTCTATACGGCCGTGATATCTCGCTGGGAAGTTATTGTTATTTACAGTGCCGCGATTGGGTTCGCAGCAAGCTGCAGGCTGCCACTCAGCTGGCCTTCTAATCGGCCAGACCCTTAGGGTCAAAACCCCATCCCAATTGGCATGACCGGTGATTGACCGAGATTGTGTCATAACATACGCTCATGAAATTGACGGCATTACTTCAACAACTTTTTTGATAGGAGACCCGCGATGAAAACTGTCAGTGCCGGTTTGTTTGCCATTGCAATCATGCTGTGCTTGCCGGCGATGGCCGAAGCTGGTGGATCCGGATGCAACGTCGGTTGCGGATGCCCTGCGCCCTGTTGCGGCGCACCCAGCTGCTGCCAGCCGTGTTGTCAGCCAACGTGTTGCGTGACGTACAAACGTGTTTGCACCTGCACGCCAGTGACTACGTATCGACGCGTAACATATCGCGACTGCTGTGGTTGTTGTCACACCTGTTGTGTGCCGCAAACCAGATATGTGCGACGATGCTGCGTGGTTCCCGTGGTGACTCAAAGTCATGTGCCGGCCAATCCTTGCTGCAATCCATGCGTTGCACAGCGGCCTGCCAGAGTTGGCGTGTTGGCCCGACTGCGGGCACGTCGTTGCTGCCGTTAGTGCCAGCGAGTAGCTGATTGGTTTATTAAAATCGCGCAGCCGGAATCAAGAATATCGGCGGCCTCTATCAATAATTATCTGCACGGCCACCGCTCGAGAACTCGAGCGGTTTTTTGTTGGCGCACGCAAAAGACGTTCAATAGTCCCCCAGAGCGGCTTTGCCACTGTGGTTGGTCAACTTGAATTGTCGATGCCGATGTCATAATCTGATGTCGCATTGGAACTCTCGGAAACGTTACATGTCCAGCGGCAAACCGTACACCGGCAGCGAAAGCTCGATCACCATTCGGCGCGGTCCGTATCCCGAGCTGACTTGGACAGCGGTGTGGATCGGGTGGATTTTGGGTTCAATAATCGCCGTCTCGATCGGTTACGCCTCTCTCATTCTTGGTTTTTCGATCGAAGGATCCGAGCTGGCCGCCATCATGGGCTGGGGCATCCTGCGGGGAATTCTGGGGCGGACCAGCATTCTGGAAAACAACATCAATCAGACGATTGCGTCGGCCGTCAATGGCGCGTCGTCCGGAATCATGTTTTCGGTCCCGGCGCTGTTTATTCTCAGTGACGCGATGGAGAATGACGCGCTCACTCAGTTTAACATTCCCTTGATGGTGATCGGTTGCATTATTGGCGCCGGATTGGGCTTGTGTTTTGTGATCCCGCTTCGCAAACAGATGATCGATTTTGATCGGCTGGCCTATCCCGGCGGCATCGCAGTTGCGGCAATCTTGAAATCGCCGGGGGCCGGCATCAAAAAGGCGATTTTGATGTTGGCAGCTGCAATCATTTCGGGCACGGCGCTGTTGATCGTGATCATGGTGCAGGGGGAAGACCACAAATTACATGTAGGCGAAATGTTGAATATTCCGCCAATGCTGAACGTGACCTTTTATCTTTCATTGATGACCATCGGTGTGGGGTTTTTGGCGGGCAAAAGCGGCTTCTGGTTCGGTGCCGGCGGGTTCATTTGTTATTTCCTGCTGTCTCCGCTGTTGAGCATGATCGGAGCTGACGACGTGAGAAATCTGGTTGCCGATCCCAGTGCAGCCCGTGGACAGCTGTATCGGCCGACCGGTATCGGCATGCTGATTGGAGCAGCCTTGGGCGGCATTATTTGCGCGTTTCCGCTGATCATCAGTGCCTTTCGATCGATGCACCAGGCGGGAAAGCGTACGTCGGAGGACGGACCGACCAGTGACGAAATGCCCATTCGCCTGTTGTACATGGCCATATTGATCGGCGCGATCGCGTTGGTTGTCATCGCCTTTTTATCGGTCAAGGAAATGACGCTGGCGACCGCGCTACCCATGGCCCTACTCGGTACGGTCTGGGTTTGGATGGCGGGCGTGATAGTCTCCGAATGCGTCGGTCGCACCAACTGGTCGCCACTATCCGGAATGACACTGATCGCGGTCACCATTTTAATTTTTATCGCGAATCGCAGTTTGGACGACACGCAAACCATCGTTAGTTCCGTAATTGTCGGCGCGGCCATCTGCCTGGCGATTTCACAGGCCAGCGACATGATGTTGGATCTGAAATCGGGATACCTGGTGGGAGCTGTTCCGCGACGACAACAACTGGCGCAATTTATCGGTGCGTGGTTGGGTCCGATTGTGGTCATCGGACTGGTCTTTGTGCTGCACCGTCAATATGGACTGGGAAGTGAACGGTTGCCGGCGCCGCAAGGCCAGGCGCTGGCCAGCATGATTCAGGGAATCGTCGCCGACGACATGCCGAGTTATCGGTACGTGGCCGGCGCCGGACTCGGTGCCATGTTGGCGTTTAGTGGACTTGGCGGCATTGGTGTGCTGATCGGTCTGGGCTTCTATATGCCATTTGACATCGTTTTGACGTATACGATCGGCACGATTTTGCGAATCACTGTTGACAACACGAAGGGCAAACGGTTTAGCGAAGAAATCGGGATTCCGGTGGCCGCCGGGCTAATTATTGGTGAAGCCTTGGTCGGTGTTGGCAACGCGATTTATCACGTTATTCTGGCAACGGTTTCTTAATGACTCATTACACACTTTCGAACGAAATCCACTAATCCGCGGTTGATTTTTTCATGAGACCTGTCGGCCATTTATTGTTATGGATCGGTTTCCTGTGCGGAGCGCTGATGACGGTGATGCGCACCGAATTGGAGGCCAACCCCTGGATGACCGTGCCATGGGCCGGGTACATCCCGGCCATCGTTGTCGGCATCATGGGCGTAATCATCTTGCGGACCACCGCCAAAAGTGCGGAAACCCATTCGCACAAACTGGAATCAAACCTGTCGGTGCTGAACGACTGTATCGCGGTCCTTGTCCAGGAAGTGGGTCAGTTGCGGTCGAAACAGCAGAAATTGCTGCTCGAGGAAATTCGCGATCGAATCGACGATACGTGCGCACCTCGATTTGGCGAGTTCGCCGATGCCCGGTCTGCCATGATTCACGAATACGGATTGCAAGCCTACGCGGATGTGATGACGGAATTTGCCAGTGCCGAGCGATTCATTAATCGCACCTGGTCGGCGGCCAGCGATGGCTACGTCGATGACGTTGCCCAAAGCCTGGAACGAGCCGAATTGCATTTGTTGGCGGCAGCGAACAAGCTAAAAACGCTGGCTGGCAACTAAAATGACGGCATCGCCAGGCGGAATCGCTTGGCATCATTGTTTTTGCGTGTTGCGTTTGCCGCCACCGGTTCTCCATTTCGCCGGCACAAGCTGCGCATTCCAATTGTCGTATTCGCGCTGCAACCGCGCCACGACCTCCCCCTGGCTCGATGAGACGTCGACTTGCTCCTGTTCATCGCTGGACAGGTCAAATAGCAATGGATCGTCTCCTTGGGCGTTAACCAGTTTCCAATCGCCATCGCGAATCGCCCAGTTGTTGCCTCTTCGCCAAAAGAGTGTTGGATGTGGGCGGACGTCGTTTTCTCCAGTAACAAATGGGGTCAGATCGACACCGTCCAGTGGCTTGGGCAGCGACGCCGGTCGGCCGCCAGCCGCAGCCAACAACGTCGGAAACAAGTCCAGCGTGCTGACGGGATGCGGATAGCGAATGCCACGCGGCCAACCGTCCGGCCATCGCACCATATAGGGAATGCGTATACCCCCTTCGAAAGGAGAGCCCTTCTTTCCGCGCAACGTTCCGTTTTGAGAGGCATTGTTCGTTGCGCCACCGTTATCATTTATAAAAACGACCATGGTGTTGTTCTCCAGACCGTTTTGCTTCAGCGCATCCAACACATAGCCCACGGAACGATCGAGTGCGTGAGTCATGGCAACCAGCTTTCGCCTTTTGGCCGATAACTCGAGGGAGACGGCATCCAGGTCGTCCTCGGTGGCGTGCATCGGTGTGTGAACCGCGTTGTAGCTGAGGTACAGAAAAAACGGCTGCTGGTGATGTTTGTCAATATACTCAGCGGCGCGTCGGCCTAGATGATCCGTCATGTAGCCAAACGTTTCGTCAACCGGTTGTCGGTCATGCAGCAACCGATTCAGTTGCGTCGGTTCCGACAAGGCCCAATACGGTCGCGCTCCTTGAAGGAAACCGTAGTAGTCGTGAAATCCACGGCTCAGCGGATGAAAATGATCGGCATAACCCAAGTGCCATTTTCCAAGCCCGATGGTTCGGTATCCCAGTTTTTGAAGCGCGTCGGCCATCGTCATTTCATCAACTGGCAATCCATTGGCCTCGCTCATTTTGGGCGGAATGTTCATTTCATGCCCAAAACGTTGCTGGTAGCGTCCGGTCATCAAACCAGCGCGAGATGGGCTGCACACGGATGCCGTGACGTACCCCTGTGTGAAATGAACTCCGTCGGCACCGATCGAATCAATTCGGGGTGTCGAGATCTGATCGCTGCCGTGACTTGAAAAATCCGCATAGCCGGCGTCGTCCGAGATGATCAAAACAATATTTGGCAGACGCTTGTCAGCAACGTGGAGGGGCGACGTGTCTTGCGTCGGCGCCACGGCGGACGGTGGCCGGGCCGGCGTCTTCATCCGAACAGCGCCGTCATCAGGAGGGTCATCGCCCGACGCATCCAGTGCCGGGAATTTGAACAAATCCGAAGGTATGTGTTCGCGCCGCCAGACCTGCTCGACGCGTTCCATGACTTGCGGATGTTCGGATGCCACGTTTCGCGTTTCGCCGGGGTCGGTCGTCAAATCGTATAGCTGGAATTCCGCGTCGGGAAATTTGTGCAGCTGCCGGCGAATGGCCTTCCATTTGCCCAGCCGAACTGCCTGTTGGCCGCCATAACCGGGAAACTCCCAGTACAAGAATTCGTGTTGAGGTTGGGATTGCCCCAATAAGGCGCCGATCATGCTGATCCCGTCGATGTCGTCCGGGATATCGGCGCCGGCCGCCTGGCAAAACGTGGGCAACAGATCCCAGAAAGCGCCGATGTGATCCGACTCGCGTCCCGGCTCGATCTTGCCAGGCCACTGGGCCACCAGAGGAACGCGAATGCCGCCATCCCACAGCGATCCTTTACGGCCTCGCAACGGACCGGCCGACTCAAAAAACACAGAGTCGCTACCGCCAAGTCGATCAAATGTCGGGCCGTTGTCCGAAGTGAACATGACCAGAGTGTTTTCTTCCAGACCTAACTGACTTAACAAAGCCATAATGGACCCGATGTCGCGGTCCATGTGGCTGATCATGGCCGCGTACCCCGCGCGCGGCGAGGGATGTTGCAAATATCCACGATGCTCATAATCTTCTTCCGGGATCACACCGACGTACTCGTTCAACGATTGCTGGGGGACCTGGATCGACAGATGGGGAATCGCAAACGGCACATACAGAAAAAATGGTTGATCCTTGTTTTCTCGAATGAATTCCAACGCCACTTCCGTAAATTTGTCTTGCGAATACGTGCCGCCGGTGAGTGTGCGATCGTTTTCGGGAAAAAGTTCTTTCTCGTCGTTTCGCCACAGGAATCGGGGGTAGTGATTGTGAGCGTGCACCTGGCAATTGAATCCGTAAAACAGATCGAATCCCTGCCGGTTTGGATCGCCCGACGTTCCGACATGGCCCAATCCCCATTTGCCAATGCAAGCGGTGGCATAACCTTTTTGTTTAAGCAATTCGGCCACGGTTACGCTGTCATCCGGAATCGGGTGCTGGCCTGGAAAATACAATTGTTCCGGATCGGGCTTGCCGCGCTGTGGCGGATTCCCGTTGTTGCGAATAAATGCATGGCCCTGATGCAGACCCGTCATCAAACTACAACGGGACGGCGCGCAAACTGCTTGACCACAGTAAAATTGGGTGAACCGTATGCCCCGCTCGGCAATCTTGTCTATGTGCGGCGTCTTGATCCATTTCTGCCCGTAGCACCCAAGTTCGCCATAACCCAGGTCGTCAGCCACGAATAACACGATGTTTGGCGGATTGTCCTGGCGGGCGCTTGAGGAATCACTAACACTGCTGAGATGCGCTTCGGCAACGCCCTGAACGGCGACGGCCCACAACCAGCTCGATGCAATCAGGATTCGAATGCCGGCGGATCTACGATGAATTTGCATGTTCAACTCCCCTGGAAGATCATTCAATTGCTCTACCACCATAATCGAGGTCAGGCAGACGAGGCAACTTGCTCAAATCGAGGTGTCGGGATTTGAAACGCGAGTGTGCCTTTTGAGAAGTAGCACCACGGGTTAAACTCGCGGAACATTGGAACTCGGATGGCGAGAAGATATTTTGGATAACGCACCAATCTTACAACACCGGCACGGCGATTTGACAATCGAAGGCTATTCCCGTGCCGCCGTGCAGACATATTGGCGAATTCCCGAATTGCGGTTGGGGTTCGACCTCGGTGCGCAACCATGGGATTTTATGGGAACCCCGACGTGGCTAATTTCCCACACGCATTTGGACCATGTGGCGGCGTTACCGGTATACCTGGCTCGTCGGCGGATGATGAAAATGGACCCGCCCGACATCTATTTGCCGGAAGACGCGATGGACGCGGTTGGCCAACTACTCGACGGTTTTTGCCGGCTGGACCGAGGCAGGTTGCCAGGCAATTTCATCGGCGTCAGGCCGGGTGATGAGTATGAATTGTCGCGGGAACTGGTGATGACCGTCGGCAAAACGGCGCACACGATTCCCAGCGTTTGCTACATCATTTGGGATCGGCGATTCAAGCTGCTGCCGGAATACCGGGAACTTTCGGGCGAAGCCATACGCGATTTGCGACAGCAAGGCACCGAAGTGACCCGCGAAGTGCGGTTGCCGATGGTGGCCTACATGGGCGATACGGCGCCGCGCGGGCTGGACGACAATCCAGATGCCTACAACGCGAAAATCTTGATTTGCGAAATGACGTTTGCCGCACCGGACCACCGCAAAGAACTCATTCATAAAAACGGCCACATGCATCTGGACGATTACGTGCGCCGCCAATCCAAGTTTAATAACGAACTGGTTATTTGCGGGCACTTCAGCACCCGTTATGCGCCGCGGCAAGCTGAAAAACTCGTCCGCAGTAAACTATCGGATATGCTTGGCGGTCGACTGAAATTGTGGATTTGAAGTTGAAAATGGCTCTCGCTGCGCGACAACCGAAGTGCCAGCTGCCACGCTCGGTC
This sequence comes from Pirellulaceae bacterium, assembly GCA_041599835.1. Classification (GTDB taxonomy): domain Bacteria; phylum Planctomycetota; class Planctomycetia; order Pirellulales; family Pirellulaceae; genus CAJQPP01. Next base: position 1,787 of record JBFILF010000197.1, on the reverse strand, counting down.
TATATTCATGTGCCTTTCTGCCGTCACCGATGCGGTTATTGCAATTTTGCCTTGGTAGCCGGACGCGATTATTTGATCGACGACTATTTGCGCGCGCTGGAAATAGAATTCCAACAAATTGGCGGACCGCGCGACGTGGATACGATTTACCTGGGCGGCGGCACACCATCGCACCTGGGAAGCGACGCATTGCCGCCGTTGCTGGATTTGGTCGGGCGATACTTTCGATTGGCCACCGATGGAGAATTCACGCTGGAAGCAAACCCGGAGGATTTGCCCGGCGAAATCGAATCGATCCTGATCGACAGCTCGGTCAACCGAATCAGCCTCGGAATCCAGTCATTTCAGCCAGCCAAACTGGCGTCGCTGGACCGCCATCACGGCCCGCAACAAATTACCGAGGCCGTGGCCTCGGCCGGCCGCGTTACGGACCGCATTTCGGCTGATTTAATGTTTGGGATCGCTCACGAAACGAGCGACACCTGGCAAACCGATTTGAGCCAAGCGGCCTCAATGCCGATCGATCATATTTCGACTTATGAGTTAACGCTGGAAAAAGGAACCGTGTTTTGGAACGCGCAATTTCACGGCACACCAAAGACGGCAGATGAGGACACCGACGCAAATCTTTTTCGCCAGTCGATAGTGTTCCTGACCAAATGTGGTTTCGAGCATTATGAGATTTCCAGCTTTGCCCGACCCGGTGGCCGCAGTCGGCATAACGAAGTCTATTGGAACGGCAGCTCCTACTGGGCGTTTGGACCGGGGGCGGCCAGCTTTGTGGATGGTGTGCGGCGCGTCAATCACCACAGTGTTACGCGGTATTTGAAATCAATCTTCAAGACCGGAAATGCGATCGTTGAAACGCAAGAACTGTCGCCTGCCCAAGTCGCATTGGATTGCTTGGTATTTGGGTTACGGCGAATGCAGGGCGTTGATCTGCTTTGGTTCGCTGATGCGACCGGCTATCAGGCCGAGCAAATCGTGCCTGAGCAGACCATCGGCGAGTTGGTAAATCGCGGATTGGTTACCTGCGACGACAATTGTTTAAAGTTGACCGATCGCGGCGTCATGTTTGCCGACGAAGTCTGTCAGGCGCTATCTCAAACAGCTTGCAACGATTGAACGTCGCGCTTAACTCGGCGGCGGCGAGCTAGTAAGGCAAGGCCGCCCAATACCAAGGTTCCCCAGCTGCCGGGTTCCGGGATGGCAAAGATCAGAAAACCGCCGGTCATCCCCTCGTTTCCGACGCCAAGATCCAATAGTCGAATCTGGCTAATTTTGTCGCCGTCGGTACCGACCACGCCGTATCGATGACCCGCCAACGGCGCATTCAGGCCAGTAAAAAAATACGTCCTGCCAGAGTCATCGGCGACTTCCATCGTAATGCGACCGCTGCCAAAAAAACTGATGTAGCTGAATTCGAATGCCAATTCGGGCAGACCAAAATCGATTGTCATCGCATCCGACGTGTCATTGACCACCAGAGCATTGATCGGATTTCCCAGCCCGGCCGACGGACCCCCAGCCACCAGCCGCGGCTGGGCACCACCGGCCACCCTATCGGTGTCGATGGAAACATTGGGTGGAATAAAGCCGGGTGGAAACGGGCCGCCGCCGGCAGATGTAAGTGGGCCGTTGAACGCAGTTAATCCAAAATCCGGCAGCGACGAAAAGTCTGAACTACCTGTCACGACCAAATTCGCAGTGACAGCTGCCCAACCCGTTGGATTGGTGACCACGTCAAACAACCGAATATCGGCGTGCGTGGTGCGACAAAATAAGAG
>JBFILF010000196.1:0-9352 GCA_041599835.1 Pirellulaceae bacterium | reverse complement strand
GCCCGCGCCTATATAGAACCGGAATTCAGATCACTAGTCCGCTCCAACACGAGATTTTGGAGTAACGTCGGAATCAATGCCGATTTCAGCGTTCGCGGATTCAGCCTGAAAACTGATTCGTTGCAAGCGCTGGCCATCGGTAGCATCCGATTTGCCACGCCCGATCAACCGGGCCGCCGCGCACGTACGGGTGATCGATTCGAATGCGCCAGCACGCACGATGAAGCTTGGTTGGCGTGGCGCCCTCAAATTGCGGTGGGCATCGAAATGTTGCCTTCGGGCGCGGATCGTCCGGAGCCGTTGCGTTCGGTGATTCGCTGGAGTCAAAAACGGCTAGGATTTACCCGCCAATATCAGCGGCAAGGCTGGTTGGTGCTGCTCGACAACCAACAACTGATCGGCTTGCGAAAGTTTTTGAATCCGGACGATGCCGCCCTGGCAAACACAACAGTATTGGAAATGGCCGGCCTTGAGTTTCCCTTTGATGCGAGTCGCGCCCGTACAGGTCCAACCATCGGTCTTTATCAATTCGATCCCCAATTGGATGCGGACCTGAAGCGATGGCCGGTGTCGAAAATCCGTGAACCGGTGTCGCCCGAAGACTGTTTGGTGGTGACGGATGCCCAATCTCCGGCGATTCCGGTGGCGGCCAATCACGTCTCGCAGGACGAAAACCCCTCGCAATGGCGAATCGACGCTTCCATTTCGCTGGGCACTTGGCTGGACGGCGCGGTGGTCTTGTCGCGCGTCGACGGATCAATCATTGGCTTTTTGTTTTTTGAAAAAGGCCAGGCCATGATCGCCGCGGCGGAATTGCCGGATTCCGATCAGTAACGATTGCCATCGCGTTCTCGTTTGCTGGTTTGGACGTGTTTTTCCCAAATTCCATTCGAACTGGCACTCGGCCTTGCTCTCTGCCCAATTTCCGATTGGGCTGTTTAGGTGCGCAATTGTTGTTCAAGGTCACTCACGTACTGTTCGGTTTCCGTATCTTTGCGTTTGTAGAATTCGCTGAAATCGGTGGTCAGCAACATTTTAATGCTGAACGACAGAATCCAAATCATGCTGAGAATCACCAAGAACTTTTGCAGCAATGCGGCCTGCAGCGGAATCTCCTGCTCAAACCAGACTGCCATAGCGGTTTGCATGCCGAAATACATGTACCAGATGGCGATGACCGAAACGAAAATGCTGAGCAATGACAACCATGTGGGGTTTACCTTGCTGGTCAGCATGGCCATGCCATGAACAATCGACGCCCAAAAAAGCGTGAACATCCAAAAAAGCAAGGCCAGGATGTGCTGCATGGGATACAAATTGATGGGCGACAGACCCATCACCACCAAAGCCAGGGCCGACAATCCGCCCAGGATCCCCGTGGCAATCAACCAGCCAAACCGATCGACGGCCTGCGTCGGCATGAAGAAAAAAAACGGCAGGATCGAGAACCCCAAAATGGTCAACGACCAGTTGAAAAACGCCGAACCCAGCCGGTTATCCTGACCAGAAAACGACACGTCACGGCCGAGGTCGCTCAAATAGTTGCCGGTGGCCGAAAATCCCATTGTCGTCTCATCTACCATCGTCCCTCCGGGATACAGCCAGATCGCAATCAAGCAGCAAACCAGAAACTGGATAACACCCAGCGTCGACATGGCAAATCCTGTGCGCCAAATCCGAATCCAAGTTTCTATGGGCATGATGATGGCCGCTTTGTCCGCCGGTGGAAGATTTCAGCTCAATGTATCAGACCGGCTCCAGATCAGAACCAGTTCTCCATCTGGCCCACTGCGTATATCGAATAAAAGCACAGGCCTGATTTCGGTTACAATTGTCACAGTACAACTCAAATGATTACAGGCGGATCAAACGTCATGCGGCAATCTACCATAACCTCGCAACTCGGCGCTCCGTGTTTGTGTTGGGCACTCGTTTTTGCCACCGTGGTACTCGCCAGTGCGGTTCGCGCTCAGGAGCCGTCTGATCAAACTGCCGAAGATCAGGATGCAAAAAAACTGGCCGACGAAATGGAAATTCCAAGCATTGAGGAGAAAGCTGGGGAATGGTCCAAGGTGGAGGGATTTCAGTCGTTCTATTGGGACGAGCGGGGCGGCAAGATCTGGTTGGAAGTATCCGAATGGGACCGCGAATTTTTATTCGTGCACGGATTGAGTTCTGGCCTGGGTTCGAATCCCGTGGGTTTGGATCGCGGGCAGCTGGGCAGAGAATATGTTTGCCAGTTCAAGCGCGTTGGCCCCAAAGTGTTATTGGTGGCGCGGAATTTGAGCTTTCGAGCCAGGCTGGGTGACGAACTGGAAAAGCGGGCTGTGGACGAGTCATTTGCCCACTCCGTGTTGTGGGGTGGTAGTGTTGGGGCGGAAAGCGATGGAACGGTCCTGATAGATTTCACTGAGTTTCTGTTGAGCGACGTGCATGGCGTGGCCGCCAGTTTGAAGCGCGCCAAGCAAGGCGAATTCCAGATCGATCCCAAACGATCCGCCGTGTTCCCCATCCGTTGCAAAGCGTTTGCCGAAAACACGGAACTCGAAGCCACACTGACCTTCGCCGGAAAAGAGCCAGGCCCCTTGGTTCGTGCCGTCACGCCGGCGCCCCATTCAGTTTCCCTGCGGCAACATTTGTCGTTTGTCAAACTGCCCAACGAGAATTACGTGCCGCGCCCTCACGACCCCCGTTGTCCGTCAATGTTCGTAAGTTTTGCCGATTACTCGGAGCCGCTGGATCGACCGCTGGAACAGCGCTGGATCATGCGGCATCGACTGCAAAAGCGGGATCCGGCCGCCGCCGTCTCGCCGCCGGTGGAGCCCATTGTGTATTACGTCGATCCGGGAGCGCCCAAACCAATTCGGGACGCGTTGATCGAAGGCGCCAGTTGGTGGAACGACGCGTTTGCGGCCGCTGGTTTCGAGAATGCGTTTCAAGTCAAACTGCTGCCGCCGGACGCGGATCCGATGGACGTCCGATACAACGTGATACAGTGGGTCCACCGCCGCACCCGCGGCTGGTCGTACGGACGTTCGGTGGTCGATCCGCGGACCGGCGAAATCATTAAGGGCCATGTCACGCTCGGCTCCTTGCGCGTCCGCCAGGATCGATTGCTGTTGGAGGGCCTGGTTGCCACGGCCGAAAATCAGGGATGTCGTAGTTGCGGTGTGATTGGCATCAGCGAAGACACAACGCTGGCGGCTCTGGATGAACACACTGACCCGATCCAAGTAGCGCTGGCCCGCATCCGCCAACTGTCGGCACACGAAGTCGGACACACGCTGGGATTTGTCCACAATTTCGCCGCCAGTACCTACGGCGATCGAGCCTCCGTGATGGATTATCCGGCGCCGCGGGTCAACATAACCGATCAAAACGAACTGGATCTGTCCGACGCCTACGGGATCGGAATCGGTGCATGGGACACGTGGGGTGTGCAATTTGCCTATAGCCATTTTGCGCCGGATGCCGACGAAGCGTCCGAACTGCAGCGGTTATTGCGTCAGGCCATCTCCAGTGGATATCGGTTTATTTCCGATGCCGACGCGCGACCGCCCGGCGCCGCGCATCCGCTGGCCAATTTATGGGACAATGGCAATGACCCAGTGGCCGAGTTGATTCACGTGATGCGGGTGCGCCAGATTGCACTGAGCCGGCTGGGCGAATCCAACCTGGCCGACGGCCAACCACTTGCCCAATTGGAGGAATTGCTGGTGCCGGTGTACTTGCATCATCGTTACCAGGTCGATGCCGCAGCCAAGGTGATCGGCGGCGCTTTCTACACGTACGCGGTCAAAGGCGACGGCCAGATGGCGATTCTTCGAGCTAACGAAACGCAGCAGCGCCAAGCGTTGCTGGCCTTGTTGGGCACGCTTGATCCTCGACAACTGGTGGTGCCGGCTGAATTGCTGCAGAAGTTACCGCCCAAGCCGTACTCGAGCAATCGCGATATCGAACGGTTCCCCAGTCACACGGCACCGGTTTTCGATCCGCTGGCCGCTGCCCGAATCGCCGCCGATATGACCATTTCAAATCTGTTGCAGGTCGATCGCGTTTCGCGGCTGGCCATGCAGGGCGACAAAGATTTTGGGGTTCAGGACCTGATGGTGGCACTGGTCGACGTCGCCTGGCGTCCCAATGTCGTCGAACGACCGCTGGATGACATTAGTCGCGTGATCCGGCAAAGCCTAAATGAACATGTGTTTCAATTGATTGAGTCACCGTCCGCCTCAGTTGCGGCGCGGTCGGCCGGCTATTTTGCCTTGGACCGAATCAAACAACATGTGCGGACCCGTGAACGCTCCAGCAACAACCACGAACGCAATTTCGCCAAACTGGTCTGGGCCGAGATCGAGCGATTTGAGCGGCGGCCGCACCAAACCGCCCAGCCGCCCCAGCCACTGCGGCGGCCGCCGGGCAGCCCCATTGGCGGTTCCGACCAATAATTCAACACGGTGCGGCAATCAGGTGCGGCAATCCGACGTAGGCTTTCGCATCAGATGTACTGGTTGATCAAGTTTTCAAATAGTTCTTGACGGCCGGATTCGTTGGGCCGCGCGTCGCCCTGTTCCAACATGTACCGCTCCAGCGTTTGAAAGCTGTGTTGATCGGATTCGATTTCGCTGCCGATTCCGGATTCCCAACTGGCGTAACGCTGCTGGACCATCTGTTGCCAGACGCCATCCGCACGAATGGCTGCAGCAATCTTTAAACCGCGCGCGAACGTATCCATTCCCCCGATATGCGCGTGAAACAAATCGACCGGCTCGATGCTTTCGCGCCGCACCTTTGCATCAAAATTGACCCCACCGGGCTGCAGTCCACCGTGTTGCAACAAGGTCAACATCACGCCGGTCGTCAAATAAATATCCGTGGGAAACTGGTCGGTATCCCATCCCAAGAGCAAGTCACCCCGATTGGCGTCAATGGAGCCAAGCATGCCTTGAATCGCCGCGTACTCCAATTCATGCATCATTTCATGCCCGGCCAGCGTGGCGTGGTTGGTTTCGAGGTTCAGCTTGAAATGACCCGCCAGCTCGTAGGCCCGCAAGAAATTGATGCAGGCGGCCGTATCGCTGTCGTACTGATGCTTGGTCGGTTCTTTGGGTTTGGGTTCGATGAGAAATTGCCCGCCGAATCCGATTTCCCGCGCGTAATTTACCGCCATATGAAAAAATTGCGCCAGGTGGTCCAGCTCGCGTTTCAGCTGAGTATTCCACAGGTTTTGATACCCTTCTCTCCCACCCCAGAACACGTAATTCTCGCCGCCCAACCGCTGAGTGATTTCGAGGCACTTTTTGACCTGCGCGGCGGCATAGGCAAACGCATCCGCATTGCAGCTGGTCGCGGCCCCATGCAAGTAGCGCGGGTTGCTGAACAAGTTGGCGGTTCCCCACAGCAACTTGATGCCGGTTCGTTGCATCTCCGATTCGACGGTCTCGACAATCACATCCAAGTTGTGATTGGTTTCGGCCAACGAATTGCCTTCCGGCGCGATATCGCGATCGTGGAAGGCGAAATAGGGGACACCGAGTTTTTCCATGAACTCAAATGCGGCCCGCACGCGATTGGTTGCGTTCTCGAGTGATTCGCTGCCGTCATCCCAGGGCCGTTGCAGAGTCGGCATTCCAAACGGGTCGGCGCCGGTACCGCGAAACGTGTGCCAGTAAACCACGCTGAACCGGAAATGGTCGCGCATCGATTGGCCTTCGACAATCTCGTCGGGGTTGTACCATCGGAAACTCAGCGGGTTGCGGGATTCCGGACCTTCGTAAGCGATCGGTTGAATATCGGGAAAAGCAGTGATCATGCGTTGACCGGCGGCTAGAGTCATTGGATTTCCAATCGTGTAATGCAAATGTCAATGAGTTTTGCAACCCGGCTTCTCGGCGCGGTGCCCACCGAAACTGGGCGGCGTCAGCCAGCGATGATCCCCACCGATCGCGTCAGGCACGCACAAAGTTGCCGAGTTTGATTCCTGCGGAATGTTTTTGCCTCAATTCAATCCTTCATCTTACGTTTGAGCAACCAATCGCCAAGTCGGGGTGACCAGGCCAGTGCTGTGAAAACCAGTCGCGCACGCAGCGGCACCAATTCCGCTTTGCGCCGCTCGCAGCCGCGAACAATGCGGCGGCTAATTACCGCCGGATCCGCCCCACGGACCTTGATGCCCGCCGCCGGTTTTCGTGCCCGTGCGGGGAGCCCTTTGGCTTGCTTGTCATACCGCAGGCCGCTGTCCGGCCGCTTGATCGGTCCGGGACAAACCAGCATGTAATGAATGTTTTGCGGGCCCTCCAGTCGTAACTGGTGTGTGTATGCGGCCAAGGCAAATTTGCTGGTCGAATACGGCGCCATGAATGGCCAGGCCGTTTTCGACGAAAGCGATCCGATGTTGACGATGTGACCAGACGTTTTGGCAATCGCATCAATTGCAGCACGCGTACAATGGACGGCGGACAAAAAATTAACTTCCATGTACTCCCGATAAATATCCGGTGTAGTTTTATCCAGATCGATCCGCACCGACTTGCCAACGTTGTTGATCAATACGTCGAGACGTCCGTGCTGGGTCACAATTTGATCAAATGCCGACTGCGCCGCGCCAATATCCGTAACGTCTGCCGATACGCCTGACACGTTAAGCGGTTGCAGTTCATCAACGGCCCGGTCGAGTCGCCCCTGGTCGCGCGCAATCAACACCACGCTGGCACCGCGCCCGGCAAATGCTTGTGCAATGGCCAATCCAAGGCCAGCCGAGCCGCCGGTTACTGCAACGATTTTCTGTTTCCAATCACTCATGCGTCGGGAAGAAGGAAAACGATTCGTTGCCTGGCAAGCGTTTCGTTACGCCGCCGCAATTGCTTGGCTTCTCTGGCGGCCAACCTGCCGGCTTCAACGAACGCCCCTGCAAGCGTTTGATGCCATCATAGCAAGCAAACGACAGCAAAACTCGATTCTGGGTATTTGATTTAAAGTTTGACGGTTCAGGTGACGATGGCGATTGTATCAGACGGGGGCATGGCGAGAACCTTACGGCGATTGTTCGACATTACTTTAGGGCCCCCGAAATGAATCGTTTCCTTTCTGCACTCGGCTGCTCGAGCTGTGCGCGTTTTGCGCTGGCATCCGCGACGCTATCGATGTTCGGATTGATGGCTTTGTTCAGTTCCGGCTGTTCGAGTCTGGCAATCGGCAAATTCAAGCAATCGGCCGATGACGCCGTCGCAGCGAATGCCCCGACATACAAAGTGATTTTCGAGGCCAGGTCCGGTCAACAGCCGCGAATCTACAAGGGCAAAATTACGGGAAGCCTGACGGTGCAACAGGCGCTCGAAGCGTCTGGAGCAACCCGCAAGCACCGGTACATGCTCGTCGATCTGGCCCGCGTGGTGCCGGAAACCGGCCAAGTGTTGCGGCTGCCTGTCACCTATGACGCCGGCAATCGTCAGGTAATCGCCGAACAAAACTACGCCGTCCATGACGGCGACGAAATCCTGGTCCGCCGCAACAGCCAGGGACCGCTGGACAGCGTGATGGCCGCCGTGATGGGTGAGGACACCACCAGGCGAAGATAGCACAAATCATTAAATTGAATCTCTCCCAATCCGTCGCGGTTCGCTGCGGATTTTTTTTGCGCCGTGCGGGAGGTATTCCCATGAGTGCTTCCATGCTAAAAAAAGTGATTCGCAAGCGACGAAAGTAGTTCGCAGCGATTCCGGTGTTCTGTAATGACCGAGCTTTGGGATGAACGCCCACCAATTTCAATTCCTGGCACGGAGATTTCGCGCCGGTAAAATCAGCTTGAACGAATTCACCGATCAGCTGCTCGATGTTGGAGTTGTTGAAACTCGACCACCGAATCATCCCATTGTCGCGCCGACGTCGTCCGCATCGTCGGCCAAGGAACCATCGCTCGACTCAGCAGTGTGCCTGGACGTCGATCGGCTCAAACGCTGCGGGTACCCGGAAGTGGTTCTGGGAATTGGCAAGACGTCGGATGAAATCCGTTTTGCCGTGAATCAGTTGATTGCCCACGGTCAAAACGTATTGGTGACTCGTTTGGATCCGGTACAAGCCAAATCGCTTTCCGCTGAGTTTGATGACGGCTGTTACAACCGGCGCGCCGGAACGTTTCGCATCAATCGGTTTAACGATGAACCGGCATCGAACGACGCCGTTGCCATCGTAACGGCGGGCACCGGCGATCGCGCGGTCGCCGAAGAGGCGCGGGAAACGCTGATCTGGATGAATCGGCCAGCGCCCCTAATCTGTGATGTGGGCGTGGCGGGACCGCATCGTTTGACCAAACATCTTGCGACGCTGAAATCCGCTTGCGTCGTGATCGCGGTGGCCGGCGCCGACGGTGCCTTGCCCAGCGTCGTCGCCGGACATCTCGCCTGTCCCGTGATCGCGGTGCCGACCAGCATCGGATATGGGGCCAGTTTTGGCGGGATTGCCGCGTTGCTGAGCATGATCAACAGCTGCGCAGCCAATGTGGCGGTGGTCAACATCGACGCTGGTTTCAAGGCCGGATTCCTGGCCGGTTTAATTGCGGCCCGTACCACCTCAAACGCCCCAAGTTGATGAACCGAATGGATATCCCCGTTTTGCCGCCCCGGACCGATGACAGCCACAAAGGTGATTACGGTCGCGTTGTGATCGTGGCAGGGTCGGTGGGAATGGCCGGAGCCGCCGCCCTGGCTGGGATGTCGGCGCTGCGGAGCGGGGCCGGATTGGTCACCGTGGCAACGGCCAAGTCCTGCCAGGATGTGGTTGCCGGATTTCATCCTGCATTGATGACGGTCGGTTTGCCGGCTGACGATTCAGGTAGGATTAGCGTTGATTCGTATGCCGCGCTGCAAACGCATGTGCCGGCAGCGGATTGTCTGGCCATCGGCCCCGGCATGGGACAAAGCTCCGAACTGCATAACCTGTTGGCCGACGTCTATGCGGCGGCCGAGATGCCAGTCGTAATCGACGCCGATGGCTTGAACAATCTTAGCGGCCGGCTGGCTTCGCAAAACGCCGGTTTGGAATCGATCGCGCCATTAGGGCCGCGAGTGTTAACGCCCCATCCGGGTGAGTTTCGAAGATTTTTGTCCGAACCGGGCGGCGATCGCCCGGCTCTGGAATTAGCGGCGCAGCGACTGGCGAGTGCTGCCGTGACAATCGTGCTTAAGGGATTCCAATCGATGATTACCGGCGGCGGTCATTCCGCACACAATCTGACCGGAAATCCGGGGATGGCAACGGCGGGCAGCGGCGACGTATTGACCGGAATCATTGCCGCCTTGATCGGACAAGGCCTTTCAATTTTCGATGCGTGCGTGTTAGCTTGTCATGTGCACGG
>JBFILF010000195.1:0-9374 GCA_041599835.1 Pirellulaceae bacterium | reverse complement strand
TTGTTGTTCCAGCGTTTGTTTTAACTCGTTGGCACGACGTTTTAGTTCGTCTGCCGTTTGTTTTTGCGCCTGAAATTCCTCTGGCCACCTTTCGGCAATACTCCGAGCGGTCCGCACGGTTTCCAGGTTGTCTTCGATCAAGCCCGGCACCTGGTCAGTTAAATCGTCGATCCATGCTTTGGCCTGGGATTCAAACGACGCCAGCAGTTGCTGTGGCAGATTCGCGTCGGCCGCGGACGACGAAATCGGGTGATTTGGCAATTCACCGGACTCCGTTCGCGGGGTTCCAAACTGAACGTGACCCAGCTTGGCTTGGGTGACGACCCATTGGCGATTCAACATGCGACCCGTGTCAAGTGATAATTCTGCGCTATCCAGTTGCAGCAAATTATTGAAGGGACTGCGCGGATCAGCAATTTGAATGTCACTCAGCACCAATTGTCCGGACCAAGGCGACGCATCCAACGTGCCAATGTCGATTCGCGCTCCCGTGATTGATTGACCCGAATGCACGATGAGCCAACGGGTCAACGAATCGCTCGTCAAGTTAATCAGCAGAAAAAGGAATAGCAGGATCCCCAATCGCGGCAATAGATATTTCCAACGAATCATGGGCCTTCCTTTGCCGGAGTTTGGGGCGTCGGCACAACGAGCCAGCGGTAAATCCAGTTGCTTTGCAGCTTCAAATGCAATGCATGGCCGAATGTTTTGAAAAATTGAAAACTCAGGCGATAAACTGGATACGCTAAAATCAAGCCGACGATCAAGCTGCCCATCACCACGGTGTTGTTGAACCTGGTCCAAGGCATCAACGGCCATTCGTAAATCGTCGACCACGCCGGTTCCAGCCGGTCGGCAGTTAACATTAGGCCTCCCAATTTGTGCGAAAACGGATCCAGCAAAAATCCAACCCAGCTGAACACGAATCCGGATACCAAGGCGCACCATAAATTCGCGGTGGACACCATCAGCAAGACAAAAACCACATATGCAAACAATGAGTCTTTGGGGATCAATCCAATGATCATGCCAAAGGTTACACCAAGCGCCAGGCGGCGCGCCGAATCTTCGCCGAGCAACGTCCGTCGGGTGAGCGACCAGAACTTTATCGTATCCGTGATCAATTCCGCCTCGCGTAGTTTGAAATTCCGTTGAGTTTCCGGATCGGGTGCGCGGCGGCGCATCAGTGACCGCGCGTAAAATCTCCTAATATTGGTTCGACCGTCAAAACCGGATCACTTTAGCCAGATTGGGAACGCAGCTAGCTCGTTGAAACCGCCCGCCGCCACGTCGGCGTTTGCCAAACGCTGCGAACCGAACCGAATGAGGGTCTTTCCACCCGGGCTCATTTCCGTTTTCTTGCCAACCAAACAGGCAAACTTGCGAATGTGTCGCGCTAATCCGGAAAACCCCAAAATGCGACACGCTGTTTGGGAATTCGGTGGTTTTTTGCCGGGTCGATTGACGGGTTTTCAACTAGACCCCGTTTCCAGCCCGGTTTACCATGGATAGCTGTAAACGCGGAAATTTGCTCCCTAAACACGCTAGCTCGGTGGCGGTTTCTGCGGCTTTTGTTGGCGCGAATTTGAAAAAAACAGGAATTACAAATGGAAAACTCCAAGGAGATATTTGCAGACGGAATCGGTGAAATAGTGCTCAGCGGTGGCATGGTTCGGATGGATCTGGTGGCTTTGACCGGCAGCCAGAGAGACGACCAAAAACAGCCCCAGCTCGAATTTCGTCAACGCGTCGTCATGCCCCCGGACGGATTTTTGCGGAGTTTTTCAGCAATGGAGGACCTCGTCAAACAGCTGGTTAAGGCCGGCCTGGTGAAGCGACGTGACGAAGAACAAACCGTTGCGGCAGCCGCACCGGCCAGCGAACCGCCCAAATCACCCAACTTTCAGGATTCTTAAGGGGACAATTTAATAGCATTCGCGTTTAAAACTGAAAATCCAGCGTCCGGGAATCATTCGTGGTTCCCGGATACATACGTGCGATACGGGCGATAAGGCAACCCGTGCGGATTTTGGCAGCGATGGCCTTGAGGAAAGGATTCCGCCAAACGGGTGCTGCGAATTGGCCCAGAGGAAACGGCCGTTAGGGAGTGGCAGACTACCAGGAACAGATAAAAAACGACTCGCATCCCAGGCTGTGGAGATGCGGTTGAAACAAGTATTTGGAGAGTGCGTAATGCGCAACAAATCTGAATTGGATATCGCAAACGGCATTCCAGTCGCGTCATCGGATGCTGACCACCCAGCCACCGGGGACATGGGACTCTCGCGGATTGACCGAAACGACTTTAGTGTCAGTAATCTAACGCTCGGCGCGGATCGAGGCTCTGTCACGGGCGTGGAGTTTGATTCGGGACAAATTGCCGTAGAGGGCACGGTGGTGGCGGAGAGCAGCGCGCTCAGTCGTGGGAATGATTCCGATCAGGATCAGACAGTGCGGATGTTCTTTGGGGCAAACGGGCGGCCGGAGCGGTATTTCAGCAATCATAATGGCAACAATTTTCCGCCAACCGTGTTTGTCGATGATCGCACGATCCAACTAGTGCAGTTTATACCCATCCACACGGCATTTACGGTTTCCGATATCGACCCGAATTCGACGGTGACGCGGTATCGTTTTCGCGACAGCAACACGACGGCACAGTCTGGTTTTTTCAGTTTGTCTAACGTCGCCAATCCGCAGGGTCAGGTTTTAGAAATTGATGCTTCGTTGTTGTTCGAAGTGAAATATCACGCCGGTGCGCAGATATCCAGTGAGTCGATTACGATCGAGGCGTTTGACGGGAAACATTGGAGTTTGCCCGGCGAAGGCATCATGTTTTCGGTTCAGCCTAACTTGTCACGACCGATCGTGACGGTCTCAAACTTTGACGTTTTGTCGACGGAAACCGTCAGCATGGCGGGCGTGGTCTCGGCCACTGATCCGGATGGCTATCCGATTCTCGAGTACATGTTTGTCGACCGTCTGGCCAACGTAAACGGCGGCCATTTCGTATTCAAAGGCGTACGCATGCCGTCGGCGACTTTTTTCCGGGTCCAGGCCGACGAACTGCAGTTTCTGAAATACCAGGGCGGGCAATTCGGACAGGCCGAACGCATCGGCGTGTTTGCCCGAGATGCCGGTGCCTGGAGTTTGCTGGCCGAAGCCACTGCTACGACCACGCCTAACATCTTTCGCCCGCGTGTTACCGCGGTGGCAACGACCGTGTTGGATGGCCAGTCGGTCAATGGAAGTCAACTTTTTGACGCAACGGATCAAGACGGCAACAGTATCAAGCGAGTTAGTTTTCTGGATACCGGGGCGTCGGCGACTAGCGGTTATTTCACGGTGGGCGGCATTCAGCAAGCTGCGAACGTATGGTTTTCCGTCGATATCAAGGATTTGGGCACCGTAAAATATATTGCCGGCAGCACCCTTGGTTCGGAGAACTTTCGCGTCCAGGTTTGGGACGGCCGTTACAAAAGCAATGTATCGTCGGCAGTGATCGAAACTGTCGTCAAGCCTGACGTGACGACCGATACCATATTCATGTTGGATGAACTGGAGCGGGTGCCGATCGGCAATCTGATCAATGTAAACACGGGTCCGTCCGTGTTGCGATACGAGGTAATTGACCTGAACGATGCGCCCACGTCGGCGACGCTGCGAATGGGTACGCAGTTTTTCGACGCTCACCAGGTGCACACATTTACCATAAACGAATTTACCAACCTGATGATTCAGGGCGGCAAATCGGACTTGGGCCGGTCATTCGATGAGATTTTGGTCCGCGCGGACAACGGGTTCGCCAAATCCGGCTGGACGGGCATTAATATTTCGACGGATCCGGTCAACCAGGCTGCCGTTTTGCAAATCGGTAAATGGTCGTTTACCACCGATCCACTGGAATTGAGCTTTAACTTTCCCACCCAAATCAACCCGTTTTATTGTTTGAATGGTTTCGACGAATGCCAAAATCATTCTCCGATGGACGACCCGGACATGCGGCAAGCGGTTCGTGGGGGGTTTGAGTCGATCGCTAACATGATCAACGTGAGGTTTGAAGAAGTTGCTAACACCGGTCGCGCCGACATCGAATTCTATCTCACCACCCTTGACGGCCCGGGCAATATTCTGGCCTACGCCTACGCGCCAGGCGTCGACGAGGTTTTTGATTTTCGTGGCGATATATTTGGTGATGGTACCGACCCATTAATTTTCGATAGTGAGCCGGGTGGCATTGGATTCGCTACTTGGATTCACGAAATCGGCCATGCGTTGGGTCTCGACCACTCGTTCTCAGGTAACGACGTATTGCCCATCGCTATGGAAAATAATCGGTTCTCGATTATGTCCTACGATCGCGTGTTTGGCGATCTGGAGCCGGTCACGATGCAGCTGTATGACATTATGGGCTTGCAAACGTTGTATGGCCCAAACATGAATTACAACACAGGCAACGACCAAATCCGCGTTAAACCGGCCAACAGCCCTATCCAGCGGACGATTTGGGACGCTGCCGGCGTCGATACGCTCAATTTCCAGAATCACAACACGGACAACGTCATCGATCTTCGCCAAGGTCAATTCAGTTCATTGGGCGGACGCACGGACAATTTTGCGATCGCCTGGGGCGTGGATATTGAAAATGGCCGGGGTGGTACTGGTAACGATACATTGATCGGAAACGAATTGAGTAACCAACTGTTCGGTAACGGCGGCCGGGACCGGATGATTGGCAACGGCGGCGACGACGTGCTGCGAGGACTCGCCGGTAGTGACACGTACGTGTGGACGATCGGAGACGGATGGGATTTGATCATCGAAAACCGCGAGGCTGGCCGGGACGTGCTCGAGATTCACGGATTCGGCTCGTTCGATTCGCTCCATGACGACTTTGCGTTCCGCAAACTGGGCCGTAATTTGCGAATCGACTTGACGCTCGACCGCGAACGCGCTTTCGGAGGAGTCACGATTCGAGACCAGGCCTGGGGCGGTTCGCGGGTGGAAACGCTCAGGCTGTTTGACGTCGAAGGCGAACAGATGGGTCCTGATATTAGTCTTTTGTCGGTTTTCGCGAATGCGACAAATAACGCGCAGCAATTCAGGGTAACTGCGAATACGTCAATCTACGGAAACCTGGCCGTACCGGTTTAGTGAGAACAACAGCAACTGCCACCCCGCGCGGTACCCATCGTGCGGGGTTTTTTTGTAACTCCGATCCGCCGGGCTGGGCTACATTTTGTCAAATCTTCGTCCCAAGTGTGGTATGTTTGACCACGTAGTTCCAATTGAACAAGCGACACGATGACAGAACACGAACCCAGCGAACCGGAACCGTCCTCCGCCGAATCCACCAACGATTCGGCTGAATCAGTGCGTGCGGGCTCCACGGATTCAATGGGTTCGGCTGCGCCTAATTCGGCCGCGCCAACGCACACCTCCATCAAATGCCTGGCCTTGGTGGGACGTCATCACGGTGTCGACATGAGCGTGGATCGGCTGATCCACGATTATTCGCTCGAGGAAACCGAACCCAGCGTCAAGCGGTTGCTCCGCATTGCCAAGGACCACGGATTCAAAGTCAAACCGACGACGCTCTCGTGGCGACAACTCAAAAACATGGGGCACGCTTTCCCGGCCGTGGCCAAGCTGAACAATGACAACTACGTCATCATGGTCGGCATGCGCGAGTTGGAAGATGCCGACGGCAAAGTGGTCGAGGAAATCGCCATCTACGATCCGCTGGCCGACCGGCATGATTTCCTATTTCTCGGGCGCAAAGAATTTGAATCCAGCTGGAACGGCAAAACGATTTTGATGAAGCGCCAGTTTTCGGTTCTGGACTCCAAACAGCCCTTCAGTTTGCGGTGGTTCATCCCGGAGATTGCCCGCCAGTGGACGGCGTTCTTTGACGTCGTAGTGGCCGCCCTGTTCATCTACTTGTTGGCCTTGGTGGTGCCGCTGTTCTTTCAGATCGTCATCGACAAGGTGCTTGTCAACGAAGCCACCAATACGTTGCGCGTGATCGCCGTCGGCATTGTCATCGCGCTGATTTTCGACGCGATACTGAATTATCTGCGCAGTTACCTGCTGCTGCATGGCACCAGCAAGATCGATGTCCGGGTGGCGACTCGAACCTTCCAACACATGTTGGCGCTGCCCATGCATTATTTTGAGCGGATGACCGCCGGCGTACTAACCAAGCACATGCAGCAGGCTTCCAAGATTCGCGAGTTTTTGACCGGCCAGCTGTTTTTGACGTTGCTGGATGCTTGCGCGCTGGTCGTGTTTGTGCCGATTCTCGCTTACTACAGTGTGCCGCTATGCATGATCGTACTGCTGTTTTCGGCGATGTTGGCGGCCACGATCGGCCTGTTACTGGGACCCTATCGTCGCCGTTTGGAAGCACTGTACATAGCCGAAGGCGATCGGCAGGCGATGCTGGTAGAGTCGATTCACGGTGTGCAAACCGTCAAGGCACTCAGCATGGAACCGACGCAGCGCAAGAAGTGGGACGAAAAGTCCGCTCAGGCTGTGGCCATGCACTATCGCGTGGGCAAGATCTCGATTACGGCTTCGACGATCTCCAAACTGCTGGAAAAGCTGATGACGGTTTCTATCGTCTATTTTGGGGCCCAGCTCGTGTTCCAGGACCAAATGACCGTCGGTGCCCTGGTGGCCTTTAATATGATCTCAGGCCGCGTCTCTGGCCCGTTGGTGCAACTGGTATCGCTCATTCACTCGTACCAGGAAGCCGCCCTCTCGGTGCGGATGCTGGGCGAAGTCATGAATCGGCCGATCGAGTCGGGATTGGGCCACGGGCTCAGGCCACCGATTGACGGCAAGATTGAATTCGAAAACGTGACTTTCCACTACGTGCCCACCAGCCCCCCGGCGTTGGAACGAGTCAATTTGACGGTTCCAGCGGGCAAAATCTTTGGCATCGTCGGACGCAGTGGATCGGGGAAAACCACCGTCGCGCGATTGATTCAAGGCATGTACCAGATCCAATCGGGACTGATCCGCATCGACGGACTGGATTTACGCGAGCTGGATGTCGCTCACTTGCGACAGAACATCGGGATTGTGTTGCAGGAAAACTTTTTGTTTCGCGGGACGGTTCGCGACAATATCGGGATGGCCAAAAGCAATGCCAGTTTCCAGGAGATCGTGTATGCGGCGAAACTGGCCGGCGCCGACGAGTTCATCGAACGGATGCCGCAATCGTATGATTCGATGCTCGAGGAAAGCGGGGCGAATCTGTCGGGCGGGCAAAAACAGCGATTGGCGATCGCCCGAGCATTGTTGACCGATCCTCGCATCCTGATTTTCGATGAAGCGACCAGCGCGCTGGACCCGGAAAGCGAAGCAATCATTCAAAGCAACTTGCGGCGAATCTCGCGGGGCCGCACCGTCATACTGATTTCGCACCGGTTGTCCACGTTGACCGGCTGCGATGCGATTATCGTTCTGGAACGAGGCCAAGTGGAAAACGTCGGGGGACACGGCGATTTACTGTCCGATTCAAAGGTGTATCGAGAGCTATGGTATCAACAGATGGGTCAGCGCTGACGCCGGACGAGCCGGAAGAAAACGATGCAACGCCGCACTCGGGTGATGATCGCCAGCGCCAAAACTCGAACGACAACCCGAATGACAACCCGAGCGAAACCGCGACCAGCGATTCGAATGGAGAATCCACCAACGGTTCGACTAACGGCTCGGTAAACGGTTCGACAGTAACCAAAACCGGCAAACGAAAAAAACAGGCGAAAGAACCGCGCAAACGGACAAGAATTGATCGCCTGGTGATGGAGTTTCAGCCGGATGCGGTGGAAATGGAACACCGCAAAGTCGCCGGTGGATTGCGGTGGACGCTGTACACGGCTGTTTTGTTATTGGCGGCGGTAGTCACTTGGGCCAGTTGGGCCAAAGTCGATCGGCTAGTGGTGGCCGACGGCAAGATTGTGACGACGGGAACTCCGGTGCTGATCCAAGCTGCCGTGACCAGTCCGATTCGGGCCATCCACGTCAAGTTCGGTGAAACCGTCCGTTCCGGTGACATCCTGGTCACGCTGGACCCGACATTTTCCGACGCGGACGTCGCCAAGCTGGAGACACAAGTCAACGGTTTGTTGGCGAAACTGACGCGGTTAATCGCCGAGCAAAGCAAAACTGAATTGGATATCTCCGAGCACGCCAACGATCCAATCTGGCAAACGGAATTGCAAGTGCTGATCGACCGCCGCAACGAATACGAGGCCAAGATCGAAGAATTCGCCGCGGAGAAACGACAGCTAGAAGCCCAACGCAACAAGAACAAGGGCGGAGTGGCGGATCTGACCGAACGGGTCAGCATCCGTGAAAAGCTGTATCAGACCGTCAAATCGCTAGCCGAAAAAGGTGTGGCGCCGGACACGGAATTGCTCGATAATCAGATTCAATTGAGCTTCGTTAAAAAGGAACTTAACACCGCCAAGAATCAGCTGATCGAAACCGAGGCCGAGCTGGATGCTTTGGAAAAGCGTCAGATCTCGTACATGGCCGCCAACCAGGCCAAGATCAGCTTGGAACGTGCCGAAACACACCAGGGCTACGTGGCGGCGATGGAAGATCTTAAAAAGGCTCGACGGTCCAAAGAATTGTCCAGATTGTATGTGCCCGATGATATGGGCCACGAGGAGTTTGTCGTGGTAGAAGTGGCCGAGCGCAGCGTGGGCTCGGTCGTCCAACCGGGTGAACCCCTAATCCGGCTGGTGCCCGCCGGCCAAGTGGAATACGAAGCTGAAATTAAAGTCGATGGCAAAGACGTCGCCAGTATTCGTCCCGACGACACGGTGCGAATTAAATTAACGGCGTTTCCGTACATGAAATTCGGAACGCTGGAGGGCGAAGTCCGCAAGATTAACGAAGACGCCACCGAAGAAGGTCAGCCGCCGATGACGCGGACGTATTACAAAACGCGGGTACGAATCACCCAGGACAATTTGATCAAGGAAAAGCTGCCCGAGAACTACCGTTTGATCCCCGGCATGAGTGTGACCGCCGAGATCAAAATCGGCCGGCGCCGCGTGATCGACTATTTCCTGTACCCTCTATTCCGCAGCCTCGACACTAGCATTCGCGAACCCTAGCCGAAGGCCTTTCATTGATTGCTCTACCGGCAGGTTGCCAACCACCGTCGTCGCCAGCGTCTGGCCTGGTATGGCAGCCATACGAAGTTACTTGGTGTCATCATCTCGTGGAATTTCTTTGGCCTCCTGCACCGGCGGCCGGCCTTTGAGACCTTTGTTGAAATGAGCGCCGCCACCACCAGTACGTAATCCTGATTTTTCCAGTAACGACTGGACAAACAGATTGTCGAGTTGCTGGTC
>JBFILF010000194.1:0-9414 GCA_041599835.1 Pirellulaceae bacterium | reverse complement strand
TCTGCTCGGCACTTTGGTGACGGCCTGTTAACTCCTCGCCGTCTTCCAACCCGCCGCAATCCGTTTCTCCAATTCTGACCAGTGTGGTACGCCACTGGTGGCATCGGCCGCTTCGACACTGGCGGCGCCGACGGCCGCCGCAGCTCGCGCACAGTCGCCGGGTGTCCAACCCCGAAGCAGTCCCATCAAGAAACCGGCAACTGCGCAGTCGCCGGCGCCGGTCGCGCCCACTGACTGCACGCAAAACGAAGGCAAAGTAATCTCCTGGTCGGTCCATTCGTCCAGTTGGCCGGGCGCGGCTCGACCCATTTTTTCACCCAGTCGTGCCGCACTGGAAGTGGTGCGAACGAAAAGGCCGCGATCACCCAGCTTGATGACGACCACCGCAGCGCCCATCTGCAACATCTCGGTCGCCAATTGGACAAGTCGGTCGTGTGTCGGTTGGTCCCAGTCCTCGTCGCAAAGCATGAATGCTAATTCATCAAAACTGGGCAAGAACAAATCCACTTGCGGTAAAACGTTTTCCAGGATCCGCCGCCAATCGACGTTGGCTGCCTCGGAGCTGGGATCGACGCTGCACATGTCGAGACTGGTGGTAATCCCATGCTCCCGCAGCTTCGACATCAGCCGCGCCAGATGGTAGCCGTCGTCCAGGTACATCTGCCGCATCACGGGCGGATATCCAAAGTGAAAAATCCTGGCCCCCAATGCGCCAAGCTGCTCGGAATCAACATCCTTGGCCGTAAACGTGTCGTTGGCGCCCGGGCAATGCAGAAAAATCCGGTCAGCGTCCGGCGGACTGATCACGATCGAGTAACTGGTCGTTTGGCCCGGAGTCATGACAATGTGTTCAGTCAGCTGCGGCGAATGGCCGTTAAGAATCTGGACGATTTCGCGCCCAAACTCGTCGTCGCCAATTTTGCCGATTAAAGCGGTTTGAATCCCCAAACGATGCAATGCCAGCCCGGCGTTGGAAACGGCGCCGCCGGTGGAGCGCAACGCCGGTCCCACCTGCACCAGTTTGCCCGGCGCAATGTCCGCGGATCGAGCGGACGTGGGAAATTGGGGAATGATGTCAAGGCAGATATGACCGCCGACTGCGATATCAATGGACCGAGTCATGGGCCACCTTCCGCAGCCAGTTTGGCCAGCCGCGTGATGCGGCAGACGAAATCGGATTTGGCGCGAGTGTAGCTCACTCGATCACTCGCATGTTGACTGGCGAGATCGGTTTTCAGGTGGGAATATTCGGCAGCGATGTCTGGATGCGCTATCAGGTGATCACGAAACAGCAGTCGGTCCCAGTGCTCGGTGAAAGTCAATTCGACAAAGTGTAAATGGTGAGTTCGCCCGCCGCTTGGCGGATCGCGTTTGATGAACCAGGCGTACCACGGCGGGCCGTCATCTCCGAATGTTGGCCGCCAAAAATACTCGTAACCCTGGCCCTCCAGGATGGGCACCATTCGGTCACGGGTCGCATCGAGGCTAGAAACGCCGACTAAAATGTCGATGATAGGCTTGGCGGCCAATCCGGGAACGGCTGTGCTGCCGAAATGCTCGATTTGTTTGATCAGTTCCTTTGGCAGGCAGTCCAACAGATGCTTTCGTTCGCATTGAAACATCTGCGGCCACTGCGAATCGTAAGGGACGACGGCTATTTCTTCCTGGGTCACCCGCCGAATGCGTTTGTTCAGAGATTCCATGGGGTTGCCAATGATTCACGCGGTACGAGTTTCCAATGAGCTCGTGAACTCTAGATTGTATTCCGTACGAGAAAATTTGAAATAAACAGTAAAGGCGGGCGGCCGTACCCATGCGATCTGGGATCGAAATACTTTCTGATACACCAGGTACCGGAGCACTCGTTGAGCGCCAGCACGTCTACCTGGTCCGACTCAAGATGTGGCTTAATCGGGGTGATCCTGTTCGTTGGACCGCGCCGTGGGGAATGATCGATCGCGCGCGGCTGGAAGACGAAGGTCAAACGCTGATTTCTGATTTAAGAATCGATCGCGAGGAACTGATTGCGGGTATATTTTACGGAATTGAAGGCATGTGCATTGGAGGCACGCGAATGCTGCGAATTTCTCCACACTTGGCCTACGGTGAGCGCGGTGTACCGGGCATCATACCTGCCGATGCCGTATTGAATGTGGAAATCTGTTTTTTGGAAGAACGGGAATTCCCGGCCACGTAACGGAAGTGGTGGCTGGGAGCACATGGGAATATTCATGAATCGCTCCTCGCGGAACCAGCTCTTTATTGGCACGCTCGCAGTGGTCTTACTGCTTGCCGGCGCCGCTGTGTTCCATATGGCTGCAACGTCCAGGAAATCCGTCCGGGTGCTGTATCTCGTTCCTAAGGACAGGGAGTATCGCCAGGACTATCACGACGCCATCGAAACGTGTGTCCGAAATCTACAAAATTGGTATCGCCAACAATTAAGCGGCCAGGTGTTTTTGCTGCATAACGGCAATGTCGAAGTCAAGCATACGCCACATGATGCCGATTGGTACAACAACCATGCGCCGGTCGATCGCCCCGATCCCGTTCACTACACGTACTACAACGCGCTAGCTGACGCGGCGGCGCTGATTTATGGTGACGGCGCCAACTACGTGCGATTTATTTCCGATCCTGATTACGTTTGGCTTGTTTACATTGATGCGCCGGGTGGCACGGGGGCCGGTGAAAAAGGAGTAGCCGTATTACCGCGGCACGATTTGGAGGGCTTGATTGGCAAGTCGAATGACCGGTCGTCGGTGAACCGTTGGATCGGAGGTAGCGGGCACGAATTAGGTCACGCGTTTGGATTGCTACATTCTGGGGGCCAACATCAACAGGCAATCATGCAGGCAGGTTACTCGACCTATCCCGATTGCTATTTAACGCAATTCGAAGTGCAAATGCTTAAAGAGTCGCCCTTTTTTCACGACGACTCCGCCAACAGCCGTCTTGGGCCCGAAGTTATTGCCAGGTTCTGCTTGATTGCTGCGGCTGTCGTCGTTTGCTGGGGAATCGGCACTAACGTGCGACGAATGTTGGGTAACCCGGTTGATTAGTCAGCTGTCGCAGACGTCAAGCCAGTTCAACGTGCTTATTTGGATGCGCCGCTACCCAGAGTTCGCAGCAGGAATTCCTCGTATTTTCGCATCCGATTAACACGCTTTACGTCGCCACCGAGACCGTGGCCGCCGGTCGGATCGAGAAACAACTCGACGTGGGTTTCCTTGCCGGCTTGCAGCAGCTCGCGATAGATGGCCACCGTGTCTTGGAACAGCACGTTGGTGTCTTCGATTCCGTGGATCAGCAACAGTTTGCCTTCCAGGTTTTTTGCCAGCGGGCGTAGTGAATATTTTTTCTGGTCCGGCTTGCCCTTTTGCGAAGGCCCCACCGTGCCGGTCGTGTACCAGGCGTTGTAGTTTTCCCATTCGGTCGGCCCGGCGCCGGCGATGCCGACCTGAAATACCTTGGGTTCCGTGTACAAACACATCTGCGTTTGGAAACCGCCGAAACTCCAGCCGTAAATGCCTACCCGCTGGTCGTCGATATTGAAGTTTTCGGTCAGGTATTTGACGCCGTCGACCAGGTCCTGCACCTGCGGTTTGCCGACCTGTTCGTAATTGGATTTTTCGAACAGGCCGCCGTATCCGGATTGGCCGCGAGGGTCGATTACCACGGTCAGGTAGTCGTGACGATGGGCCATGTAGCCCTGGAAAAAGTATCCATCGGCGCTGTAGCTGCCATCGACCACACTCTTTCGCGTACCGAGCGGCCCGCCGTAAACGTAAATCAACAACGGGTGTTTTTTGTTTTTCTTCCAGCCTGCTGGCTTGAGCATCATGCCGTGAATTTTGTGACCAGTGCGATTCGTGTAATCAAAAAACTCCGGTTTCCATTGAGTCAGCTTCTTGGCGTCCTCCGGATGGGAGTCCGTCAACGTTTTGACGCTGCCCCGCTCGTTTTGGCGGATCAGTTCCAGCAAGTTGCCGTAAGCGACAAAGTTGGCCACCAGCCGTTTGCCATCGTCGCTGACGGCCACCGTGGAATAGGTGCCGTCTTGTTTGGAAAGCCGGGTCATTTCCGCCGATTCCAGGTCGATCACGTACACCATGGTACGGGCCGGTGAGTCTTTGGTGGACGTCACAAACAGCCGCCGGTGATCTTTGGAATATTCAA
Source organism: Pirellulaceae bacterium (assembly GCA_041599835.1). Classification (GTDB taxonomy): domain Bacteria; phylum Planctomycetota; class Planctomycetia; order Pirellulales; family Pirellulaceae; genus CAJQPP01. Next base: position 5,235 of record JBFILF010000194.1, on the reverse strand, counting down.
ATGGATAGACTTCATGATTGCCGTAAGTCAGTTGCCGCACGCTTTCGTACAACGGATCGAGCATGTGCACGTGGCGAAAACCGGATTGCTCGCTGACAAACACGATATGGTGACTGTCCCAGGCCCAATCGGGCGCGACCATGCGCGGCGTGTTCGGCCCGCCGTAATGCATGAACCGATAGACGATGCGGGCTTCGTCTTCCAGGGTTTCTGGTCCGCGACTTCTCGCGGCGGGCTGGCCGCCCGGAGTGCGCCGCTGGCGCTGAGTATCTTCGTTTTCGTCTTCTTCCGTTTTCTTGGCTTCCGGTTTTTTCTGCTTGCGCAGCTCGGCAAGTTTTTTTTCGTCGGGAAAAGCGGCCAGCCGAATTTGGACTTCGTCATTGGCCTGGTCGTAAAAGCAAAACGTGACTTTGTTGCTGTCCGGCGACCACCGCGGGCTGCTGATCACGTCTCGCGGTTCGTCGATCTTGGTGTGGAACACCTGGATCAAGTCTGACTTTTCAGTGCGAGCTGTTTCCAGATCGTATAAGTAGACGTAGACATCTTGAGGTTTCGTTTCGTCGTCGGACACGGTGCGGCGAATCGAGTCAGCTTTGGCGAAGCGATCGCGGTAGCGGATGATATCGACGGTTCGGCCGCCTTCGGGGAATCGCCCGCCGGAGCGACCGACGACAACAATTTTTGTGCCGTCATCACTGATTGAATAACGACTCAAGTCCAACCCGCTGGCCAGCCGCGGGTTTAGTTGTTCGATCAAATGATCGTCAAACCGCACGCGGAAGATCACGTTGCCACGGCTGTATGTGTAACCGGAACCGTCGGGCAGGTAATCGACTTGTGATTCACTATCAGCCGTACGGGTCAGCCGCACCAGCTGCGGTTTGGTGACATCGGCAATCTGGTAGATATCGCCCTCCGAGAAAACGAGCATGGCGTTGATTTTCGGGTGCCAGGCAAATCCTGAGATGCCTCCGTACCGCGGCGCGTCTTCATCATCGGCATCTTTTTCGTCGACCGTTGTGATGATTTGCCGTTCTTTCTCTAACTCTTCTTTTGTTTTCTCCTGTGACTCGCCAGTCCCTTCGCCTTTGTCTTCATCTTTGTCATTATCCTCGTCCTGATCCTTGTCACCCTTTTCTTTATCGGCCTGTTCTTTTTCCGCTTTTTTGTGTTTAGCCAGTCGGTCGTCGGCCACTTGTCGCGCAGACCGTTGAAACTGGGACATCACGGCCACGTCGGTGACTCGAGTCGGTTTGTCCGTTTGAAAATCGTACAGCCACAAATCGCTGCCGTGGCGCCGCTCGTTGTAGGGGCGATACAGATACGCCGCGTAGCGGCCATCGGCGGAAAACGCCGCGCTGCGGGCGCGCGGGCCGAACAAGCCGTCTTCGGGGTACAGCCGCTCGAGCGTGATTTCGTCATCTTTTGATTTGTCGCCCGCTTTGGTTTGAGCCAGCAAGGCATGGGAAACAAACAAGCCGATGCCAATGGCAATGCACAGGGTTAAACCGTATTTCATGGAAATCAAACCTCGTCGGCCACAGGAGTCTACGCTCAGAACAGGGGAACGCGAGATTCCATGGTAGAAAGGGGAACAGGCGGAATCAACGATTCACATCACAAGCGATGCCATAATGTCCAAACTGGATTGACGGTCCGGGATCACGGCAAAAAAACTTGCAGCGACGGGCATGCCTTGTTTCCGTCGGCTCCGCCATGGGTCGGATTTCACATGATGCTATTACGATCGTCGCCCATTAAACTTCGGTCCACTGTCCGGGCACAGGAACCGGGAATTGGCCGTGTTCGTCAGGGGTGACCGGAACCGGGCTATCAAAATCGAGACGATCGAGGTAATCACAAAACCGGAACTCAGAATTCGTGATTTCATCCCACGTCACTGTCTGCCCTGTATGGCAGGCTGCCCGACCCATCAGGGCGGCGAAGTCTGAGTAGACCGCCCGTTTGGCTTCGTTGTGATGGCGATCGTTGCGAATACTGTCGATGAATTCATTCCACTCGTATTGCCACGGGCTATGGACGTCCTTGCGGGGAGTCCAGGAAATATTGTCCTTGCGGATTTGTTGATCTTTGAACATGTGGACCGTGGCCGCGTGCGTCTTTCCCGAAAATTGGGCTGCGCATTTGGTCCCATGCACGTACGTGGCGAATTCACCCCGCGTTTCCTTCATGCGGCGAAATCCACAAAATGCCTTGGTACCATCGGCGAACGTGTACTCCATGGCGTACGCATCGAGGTTTTGACCGGCATCGGTGCTGTTGGGAACGCGTCCACCAAGGCCCACAACCGAAATGGGCCAGCCGTCTTTGATCCAGCAGCATTCATCGATCTGATGAATCAGATAATCGACCATGTGGCCCGAACCAACCCAGAACAGGTGAATCTTGCCAAACTTCAGTTGATTGATCAGATCGGTTGCACCGTCTCGTTGATTGACCAACCAGTTAACACCGCCGAGCCGGTTGGCCCGAATCAATTGAATATCGCCCAAGGCACCCTCGCGAATCCGCAGCATCAGTTCGTGGCGGGCCGGCGAATGGCGACACTGGAGCCCGGCAGCAATCTTCACCTTTTTCTGGTCGGCCTCCTCGCCCGCCCGCAGCATCCGGCGTAGACCTTGGGGATCGGGTGCAAAAGGTTTTTCCATGAAAACATTGATTCCTTGACGAACGGCATACTCAACGTGAATCGGTCGGATATAGCAACGTGTCGTGCACAGGGCGATGTCGCCGGGTCGAAGTGCGTCAATGGCCTTTTGATAAGCGTCGAATCCAAGGAACTTGCGGTCATCCGACACGTCAACCCGATCGCTGAACATGCCGTGGAGGTTGGAGTATGATTCCGCCAACCGGCTTTCCAACAAATCAGCCATGGCAAACAGCTTTATGGGCCCGCCGTTGGGGACCGACAACGCATCGCGCACGGCGCCGGTGCCACGACCGCCGCAGCCAATCAGTGCCAGGCGAATCGTGTTGTCTTCGCCGACGTGTACACTCCGGGGTAAACTTCCCAGCAAAGGCATGCCTACGGCAAGGGCGCCACTTTGTTGAATGAAGCGTCGACGGCTCTCGTTTAAAGCATGTTTAGGCCCGTTCATCAGTTTGGCTCCGTAGCATAAGGAAATGGAGCCCGGCACGTTGGCGCAACCAGCGCCGCATCCGTCCGGTACACATCACAAAAAACTTTGTTCCCGGCCAGCCGCAAATCCTGTGCCCCGCGGTCAAAGACGGGGTCCAATTCGGATGCGAGTGATCGTCAGCCAGAGATCCGGCCAGACTTTTTCAGCCGAACAGGAGATTCGCCGTTTAAGGCGTACGCCAGAAATCGGGTGGTTCGTTTCGGCCGGGCCGTGCAGATACGCACGTGGAATGCGCCGTTAAGTCAGGCCAGGTAAACGGTGGTTAACACAAACGGCAGGAGGCGGATGGGCTGCGGAGCAAAACCGGCCTCGGCAACTGCAAACATAAACCCGTCCCCGGCGCAGGCGGATGACAGTTGTTGAGCGTTGTGATTAAGCTGATGCCAGCTGCCCGATCAACTGGTTTAATTCATCGAGTTGCTGGCGCGTCTGTGACCAGGTTTGCTGGACGAACTTGTCGTCCTCGGCGGACGAATGAACTTGTGAGTAATCGTCGATAATTCGAGCGCCGCGGTGATCGTCTTTGGCCTTGGACTGCTGCACGTCCCGGGCGATTTTTTCGAGCATTGCCGGCAATCGCTGGAGCGCCCCGACGACATCGGTGAAATGAAATTGATCGTGCAGGATTTGCCGTTGATGTTCCCAAGGTTGACGTTCGGTCGGGGTGCGCAACAGTCCCTCGACGTCACAATCAATTCCGCCGGCCATCACTTCGTTGACCGCGTTGCTCAGACCCATCAGCGCATAGTATTCAATGTAAAACTGGTAAGCATCGATGGCGGCTTGGCGGCTCGTCTCGAGCATGTAATTCTTGCCCAATCCGTCGATGTCTCGATCAGTATAGACTTGCTTGACCGGTGTCACGTCGGTCAACCTGCGGCGGGCATCCTGCATCAAGTCAATGGTGTGAGGGCGCAGGACGCGAAAATCAAACTCGGTGCGTGTGGCTTTGTTGCGGGATTGGTATTTGGCCTCATTGCGCTTGAGCGTGTACATGTTGTCGGTCAGCAGCCAGGCAGGAATGATCTGGTTAAACGCCGGTGACAGGTCGGGGATCTGATGCGCCGGGCTGTTGATCAATGAAAACGGGAACGAGATGCGCTGTGGCAATGTGTTGACACCGGTGGCTACGATCGAATAGGGGGCGCGACTGAAGTCCGCCGGAAATTTGATGTTCACGCCCAGACCGAGAAAGGTGCCCTCGCCTGGCCAGAACTCCTGGTCTGGTGCCTTGGACGTATGATTCGAGCCGACGTTGGCTCCGTAGCCCACATTGCCCTTTCCTTCCGGCCAAAAAACCGCGATGAGCAGTGCTTGATGATGAAACCCCACAAACGGACCCAGCAAGCAAGACGTCGCTTCGCCTTCGGCTACGCCGGAATTGGGACCCAGGATGGTGGCGGTTACTTTGCCGTGCCGCTCGGCGTGTGAATGTTCCGTTAACACGGAGGTGTCGACGATGGCCATGGTCGTGACGTGACTGCCCCACTGGATGATTGATCGATCTATGTAAGCTCCGGATTGCAGCTGTACCGGCTCGTCTTGACTACTAAGCAATGTACTGTCGGCCACCAGCGTGGCGCCTTCAATTTGCGCATAGGGGCCGATGTAGCAGTTGCGTATTTGCGGCGTGTCGCGAAGCATCGCGCCTGGCGAGATGATGCCGACTTCCGAGGATGCCTGGGCGACATACTCGTCGACCGCTGCCTGGTAGGCTTGCAGCAACTCGGGGGCCGCACGACAACGGGCGACCCAAGCCGCGAGTTCGACGTCGATTTCCGCAAACACTGCGACTTCGCGACCGCCAGTTTCAATCCCCACCGGAATTTGGATGCCGTTGCCAAAAGTTGTCTGGGCCGTGCACGCGACGGAACCACAATTCAACAGGATGGCATCCGCGCCGACGACAACATTGCTCAGCATGCGAACGTCCTGCACGAGCGCATTGTCACCCACGACACACTGCGCCAATGTGCTGTTGTAGATGCCGCTGGGCAGTTGCGTCTGATCAATAGTCAGCGGTTTGGCAAATTGACCCAGAACCACATCGCCTATGAATCTGGAGCCATAAACG
>JBFILF010000193.1:0-9461 GCA_041599835.1 Pirellulaceae bacterium | reverse complement strand
GCTGTTCAGCGGCGACAACATCTACCGCGATGGTTGCGTCGGCGCGATCGATGCGCATCATGGCAGCGACATTGGCGCGTTCATTGGTTCGCTGCAGCGGATTCGGGATTGCGACGCCCGTTGGCTGTTGCCCAGCCATGGACCGATCTTCGAGAAGGATGCCGAGATGATTCAACGGACCATCGATCGGCTAGCCAGCTACCTGGAAATGGCCGACTTTGGCACCTGCGCCACTAGTTGGCCGTTAATGGATGAATTTGAAGACGAAGTGGCCCGGGGGATTCTGCCGATGCCCAGTCCGGCGGAAACGGAAAGCTCAAACCGTTGACGGCGGTGGGCCGCAAAGTTTATCCAGTCTGCCCACGCCGAATTGATATCAATCCGGGTTTTCAATTTCACGATCATTGTGCGGATTCTGCCGAATAATCCTTCAATCCACCTTGTAAGGGTGCCGATGTCACAAGAGACCGTGCCCGGTGCGGGTAATTGGCCCGCCGCCACGGTCCGACCGACAAAACAATTTGCATTGCCGTCCAGCCGTAAGAATTACCCAGACCAGACCGTGACCCAGCGGTCGGCGCGGAACGGTGCAAAGTTCAAACCAGAGGGAGGAGATCGATGCTCCGTCGTACTGTTCTGACGTTAGCAATGGCTGTCGCGTGTTTCGCATTGGCTGAAACGCGTCAATCGGCGGCCCAGGACTACGCCGTGGCGGGCGTGTATGGTAATTACGGTTCGCGCAACATGGAACGTTTTTATCATTACCCGTACGTCTATTATCCGCAAAACTTCTGGGGCAATGAATATTTCCGTAGCAACGGCAGCATGTACTATCGTTACCCGACGGAAATGCGTGTGCCGGTCTACAACAAAAGCTGGCACAATTATTATCCCAGTAGCCGCCGTTATCACTGGGGCCACCACTTCATCCTTGACGTGTTCTAAACAGCACGTTGATTGGCCCGAGGATCAAGTTCAGCCCGCGGATGGCCGCGGGCTTTTTTTGTTGGTCGCGAAACGGTCTGGTTGATAACGAACGACCAGCGGCCACCTCGGGCAGCAATCATGCGCCGCTAGGGCGGCGTATTCGGCTAGCGCTCGGTCTTTTCCCACACGGCCTGCAGCAGCGAATCGATGTCTTTGAATTCCTTGTTGCTTTGCAGAGGGATTTCCAGCATCTGTCGGGATTCGGATTCGCTATAGCCCAGCGACAGGAGAATTTGAAACGTTTCGTCGACGATGCTCCGCTCGATATCCGAGATTTGCGTTTCGTCACGGGGGACCATCAAGGCAAACTTGGCCATCTTGCGGCGCAACTTGGCCACGATACGTTCGCCGGTGGCTGCGCCAATTCCTGGCAGCGTGGTCAGGCTCTTGACATCTTGATGCTCGATCGCCTGGGCCACGTCCTGAACGGGCCGCACCATGGCCCGCAGCGCCTTTTTGACGCCAACTCCGTCCACCGAGCAGAACATCTCGAAAAACTCGCGTTCCACCTCGCTGGTAAAACCGACCAGCCGCGGCGTCAGTTTGCCGCCCTGCGCGGCGTTGCCTTCGAGATAATGCAGGGTGTACAAACTGACCTCCTCTCCGCGCTGCATTTGCAATTGGCGTCGAGTGAAATCGGGAATCAGGATTTGGTATTCAAACGGCGGAACTTCGACGGTGCAATGTTCCACATCAATTTGCAGCAGCTTGCCGTGAATCTTGGTGATCATGGTGTTTTTTCTACCGGTTGTTGTTCGGGGCGGCCGCCCCGCGACTTGACTTCAGCCAGGTAACAATGGCACAGGGCGACCGCCAGCGCATCGGCCACGTCCGGCGGTTCCGGAACCTGTTCCAGGTGGAGGTGACGCGAGATCGCCAGCTGCATTTGTGATTTTGGGGCGCGGCCGTTGCCGGTCAGCACTCGTTTAATTTGCGTGGCTGAATAATGAAAGGTCCGCAACTCGGCTTGCGCGGCCGTCATGCATAACACGCCGCGGGCGTGCCCCATCAAGATGGCGGTTTGCGGTCGCTGATAATGCGAGTACAGCTGTTCACAGGCGACCACGGTCGGATGCAGTGAGGCAATCACATCTGCCAGTCCGTCCCCCAGCGACTTGAGCCGTTGGCCAAGTTCCAATTTGGCATCGCCACCGCGCAGAATGCCCGCCTCAACCAATGCCACGTCACCGGTTGCGGCGTAGTCCACGACGCCATAACCAGTAATGTTGAGTCCAGGGTCAATGCCCAGCACGCGCGTGGCAGCAATCGTCATTCGCAGCGATCCGTCTGTTGAAAAATCATCCTGACATGCCGGTCAATGTCCCTCCAGCTTGGCCAACAGCGCCGCACACTCGGCCCCAATCGCTTGCTGCTGGCCGACCGCGTCCAATCCTTCTCCCGTTTTGGCTTTGACGCCCACACAGTCTACCGCAATACCCAAAACGTTGGCGATATGTTCCCGCATGGCACGTTTGAACGACGTAAGACGGGGTTTTTCCGCAAAAACGGTGCAGTCCACGTTGAGAATCTGGAAACCACCCTCAGCCACTTGGCCACAAGCCATTTGCAGCATTTCACTGGAGTCGCGTCCCGCGTGGGCCGGATCCGAATCGGGAAACAGCTCGCCGATGTCGCCCATCCCGGCAGCGCCGAGAATCGCGTCGGTAATCGCATGCAACAACACGTCGGCATCACTGTGACCGACGAGGCCACGATCATGGGGTATTTCCACGCCGCCGATTTTGAGCGGTCGTCCGGGTTCCAATCGATGGGTGTCGTGCCCGATGCCGACGCGTAACTGATTGACGTTCAAAGAAAATCCTGTGGCGAAGTGAGATTTCACTTACTATATCCGTTTGTCCTCAAAGGCGTCTATTGCCAGTGGATACTCTCGCCCATGAACCACCCGGTCGCTTCATTTTTTTCACTGGCTGTGTTGGTTTGGCTTTCCAGTGCGAGCCATGCCCAATGGCCCAACAAGGTCGCACTCGCTGTGTCGCAAGCGGCTAGCGTCCGTTCGGACCGGCTGGCCGCCATTGACGAACTGGTACAGCAGGCAATTGCCCAAGGTCAGATGCCGGGTTGTGTCGTCGCCGTTGGGCGCCACGACAAATTGATCTTTCTGCGCGCCTATGGCCACCGCCAACTGAAACCCGAACTCGAGCCGATGACGATCGACACCGTGTTCGATCTGGCATCGTTGACCAAGCCGATCGTCACGGCGACCTGCGCCATGATTCTGTGTGAACAGGGCAAACTGAAACTTGACGATCCGGTTGTCGCGCACCTCCCCGAGTTTGGCGCCAACGGCAAACAATCCATTACGCTGTTTCAGTTGCTTACCCACCAAAGTGGGTTGACGCCCGACAACCCGTTGGCCGATTATCGCGACGGAAAACAGCTGGCACTGCGGCGGATTTACCAGTTGCAACCGAGCGGCGAACCGGGCCGCAAATTTATCTATTCGGATGTGGGGTTTATCGTGCTGGGCGACGTGATCGAGTCAGTCAGCGGCCAACCGCTGGACGAGTTTGCCGAACAGCACTTGTTCGGTCCGTTAAAAATGCACGACACGCAATTCAATCCGCCTCAGTTGCTGCGGCGGCGGGCGGCGGCCACCGAATCGCGCAACCAGCGGTGGATGAAAGGCGAAGTCCACGATCCTCGCGCCCATTTGATGGGTGGCGTGGCAGGTCATGCCGGCCTGTTCTCAACGGCACCCGACCTGGCGATATATGCCCAAATGCTGTTGCGCCAGGGTCGCTGGGGCTCCAAACGGATCGCGGCGGAATCGACGATCAAGCGAATGACCATGGCCTATCCGGTTTCCAGCGGAACGCGCGGGTTGGGTTGGGATAAGCAAACCGGCTATTCAACTAACAAAGGGCTGGGGCTGTCCGATCGCGCTTTTGGCCATGGCGGTTTCACCGGTACCGCAATGTGGGTCGATCCGCAGTTGGATTTGTTTTACATCTTTCTCAGCAATCGGCTGCATCCCGACGGCCGCGGTTCGGTCAATCGCCTGGTCGGGCGCATCGGCAGTCTGATCGTTGAGGCCATGCTGCCCGAAACGCAGACCACTCAGAAATCTAGCTCGATCGCTACCGGGCTCGATCGGCTCGTCCAATCGAATTTTGCCGAGTTGACCGGCAAGCGGATCGGGCTGATTACCAATCATACCGGCATCGATCGCCATGGCCGCCGCAATGTCGACCTGTTGCATGATTCCGACCAAGTCCGGTTAGTGGCGCTGTTCAGTCCCGAGCATGGCCTGACCGGCGCCCAGGATGCGGCCATCGGCGATGCACTCGACGCTGGCACCGAGTTGCCGATTTACAGTTTGTACGGCGAGCGGCGCCAACCGACGGCCGAACAGCTGGACCAAGTCGATTGTCTGGTATTCGACGTGCAGGACATCGGCGCCCGTTTCTACACGTACATTTCGACAATGGGCCTGGCGATGGAGGCGGCTGCTGAACACAACAAACAATTCATCGTGCTGGATCGTCCGAATCCGGTTGGTGGGGTTGAGGTTGCCGGTCCGTTACCGGACCCGTTCGAACAGTCATTTATCAGCTATCATCCGCTTCCGATCCAACACGGCATGACCGTCGGTGAATTGGCCAGAATGTTCCAAGTGGAAAAAAAGTTGAAACTCGATTTGCACGTGGTGACGATCGACGGTTGGAGTCGGGAGCAGACGTTCGATCAGACCGGATTACTGTGGGTCAACCCGTCACCCAATATTCGCAACCTGAATCAGGCGCTGTTGTACCCGGGTATTGGTCTGCTGGAATCAACCAACATCTCCGTGGGGCGCGGCACCGATCAGCCGTTCGAGTTGTTCGGCGCACCGTGGATGGACGGACAGGCGGTGGCGCGGTGGTTGAATCGCAGCGAACTGCCGGGTGTTCGATTTGTGCCGCTGAGATTTGTGCCGCAGTCCAGCAAGTACGCGGGTCAGTCCTGTGGCGGCGTCAACATTTTGATCACTGATCGCGGCACGTTTCGCGCGGTACGCACCGGGTTTGCCGTGGCCAAAGTCCTGTTGCAGCTGTATCCGGACCAGTGGTCGGCCGCACCGTTTGGAAAGCGACTCAGCAACCGGCGGGCATTTCAGGCGTTTCTGTCCGGCCAGGGCTTTGACCAGATCCAGGCCGCAGTTCAATCTGAGATGAACGCGTTTTTGCCACGCCGCGCGGTGCATTTGATGTACGAATCGATGGGCCGCTAATGCTCGGATGCCGGCTGCCGCGTCGCTCCTTACCGGCATGCGGACCGGCTTTTATAATCGGTGAACCATGCCCATCATTGAAATCAACGATCTGTGCAAGACGTATCGCGTCTATCAAAAAAAAGAAGGGCTGTGGCAGTCAATCCGTGGGTTGTTTCGTCGGGAATACCGAGACGTGCATGCCGTTCGAAACGTCAACCTGCAGGTGCAAGAGGGTGAGTTCGTGGCCTTTCTTGGCCCCAACGGCGCTGGCAAGACCACCACGCTGAAACTGCTGTCCGGGGTGATCAATCCGACCTCGGGAACGGCGCGGGTCATGGGTCATATCCCCTGGAAACGCGAGAACGCCTATCGCCGCAAGTTTGCGCTGGTGATGGGGCAAAAAAACCAGCTGTGGTGGGATTTGCCGGCACAAGAGTCATTCCGCCTGCACCAACACATTTACGGCATTGAGGCTGCCCAGTTTCAGTCGACCCAGGACGAGTTGACCGAATTGCTGGATGTCCGCCCGCTGCTGAATCAACCCGTTCGTGAACTGTCGCTGGGCGAGCGGATGAAGATGGAATTGACCGCGGCCTTGCTGCATTCACCACAGGTCCTGTTTCTGGACGAGCCGACCATCGGGCTGGACGTGGTGGCGCAACACAACATTCAACAATTTCTCAAGTACTACCAGCAAGAACGCAAAATCACCATCCTGCTTACCAGTCACTACATGAAAGACGTGGCCGCGCTGTGCAAGCGCGTGGTGATCATCGCCGGTGGCACGATTCAATATGACGGATCGTTGGGCGGAATCATCGACCGCTTCAGCACCGACAAACTGGTATCGCTGCAATTGAGCGATACCGAATCGTTTGAAGGTCTCGATTCGATAGCCCCGGTGGAATCGCTGGAACCGCCGAAAGTCAGATACCGCATCGCTCGCACCGAGGTGGCCGACGTGTTGTCGCGTGTGCTGAGTACGCGGCAGGTGGTGGATGTCGTGGTCGAGGATCCGCCGCTGGAAGAAGTCATCGCCAGCGTATTCTCGCAAGCCGCCAGAAACGGTTCGAACTTGAACCCCCTCCGCTCAGCTTCGAAAGCATGATCTCATTTTCCCGGGCCAAATCGTGGTGGACTTTTTTTCGCGTTTCCGTGGAAGAGCGGATGGTTTACCGCGGCGATTTCATGCTTGGCATTCTGATGCGCTTCCTGCCGTTTGCCACCCAAGTATTTTTGTTCTGGGCGATTTACGACACGCTACAGAACGAATCCAGCAGCGGCGATCGGCTGGAAGGTGAGATCGGCGGATTCAGTTTCTATAACTTGATCGCGTATTTTTTGCTGGTCACGGTCACCCGAGCCTTTTCCAGCATGCCTGGGCTGACCACCGGCATTGCCCGCCAGGTGCGAGAAGGCGAAATCAAAAAGTTCCTGATTCAGCCCGTCGATATGATTGGATTTCTGTTGCTGCAGCGGGTGGCCCACAAGCTGGTTTACTACGTCATCGCGTTTTTGCCCTTCGCCTTTTGGTTTTTTCTGTTTCGCAATTGCTTTACCGAGGGCCTGCCGTCACCGCAAGTATTCGCCCTGTACGTGTTATCGCTGTTGCTGAGTTTTTTACTGGGATTCTTTATTGAAATATGCATGGGACTGATCGCCTTCTGGTATCTCGAAGTGGCTTCGTTGACGTTCATCTACATGTTGTTCAATTTCTTTTTGTCAGGCCACATGTTTCCCTTGGACTGGCTGCCGAGCGAGCCGGTCAACTTGCACGCGCTGGTGGACCTGTTGCCGTTTCGGTTTCTGGCCTATTTTCCGGCGGCCGTGTTTCTGGGCAAGGTTCAGGGCGCGGAGTTGTATTGGGGTGTGGCGATTGAGTTGGCATGGGTGGTGTTTTTCATTGTGCTGTCGCGGTTCTTGTGGGCGCGGGGCGTGAGGCGTTACAGCGGGTTTGGAGGCTGAGGCGGCATGCACGCGACCTACCTGAAAGTGTTTTTGACGTTTGCCCGCAATTCGTTGGTGCGCGATTTGTCGTTCCGTACCAATTTCCTCCTGCAATGCATCACGTCGATCTCGTGGACGTTGATGAACTGGGCCTTTTTCAAAATTATTTTTTTGCAAGCTTCGTCGATCGGCAAAGGCACGGGCTGGAACGAATCCGAGTTTTTTATCTTTCTCGGTACCGTATGGATCATTAACAGTGTCGTGCAGACATTTTTCATGCCGAACGCCGAAGAATTCAGCGAGTTGATTCGCACCGGCAACCTGGACTTTGCGCTGCTCAAGCCGATCGACACGCAATTCTTGATTTCGTTTCCGCGACTCAATTGGCCGTCGCTGTCAAACTTTGTGGTGGGAATCCTGATCGTGGCGGTCTACGCCGCCAACCTGATGCGGCACTCGGAAAACCCGCTCGTGATTGCCCCGTGGACGGTCCTGGCCTACGTGGTATTTATCGCCTGCGGCATTGTCATCATGTACAGCCTGATGATCTCGTTGGCGTCAACAAGTGTCTGGTTGGGTCGCAACCAGAATTTGTACATGATCTGGTTTTATTTGACGAATTTCTATCGCTACCCGATGGAGATCTACCAGCGGGGCATGATCGGCTGGGGATTGTGGGGATTTTTCACCTTTGTGATTCCGATCCTGGTGGTCGCCAACGTGCCGGCCCGGACCCTGGCCCAACCGTTGCGGGCCGAAGGAGGTGTCTGGTGGGAAAAATGGTTGATCGTGCTGCTGATCGCCGCCGCAGGATTGAGTCTGTTGGTGTCACGGGTGGTGTTTCGCTGGGCTTTGGGCAGTTATCGAAGCGCCAGCAGTTAAGCCCGCTTGACGTCGCGATTATGCCGAATCTGTCGATCAACCCAGTCGGGTTTGGCGGCTGTGGCCAGCCGACACAGGCAATCCGCATGACAGGCCGCGGATTCCCTGCCAATTTCGAAAATCCCCGGCGGAAAAAAGCGAATCTCTTGAATCAGTTTTCCCCGCTTTTAGAATGAGGATGTAGTACTTTTTCACACCAAACCGCTTCTTATCATCGGCACCGCGTCAGTCGATTCGGGCGTCTTGTAACCTTGCTTGGGAGTTTCGGGGGTTTTAGGGATTATGTCAGACCTTGTTTCGCTGGAAAAAGCCGCCCAGTTGTTAGGCATTTCGACCGACGAGCTTAACGATTTGCGGATCAAGAACGAAATCTTCGGAACACGCGACGGATCGAGTTGGAAATTCAAATTGGATGAGATCAAACGTGTGGCCGAAGTCAAAGGCATCAACTTGCATGATGACCCGGACCTGGATTTTGAATTAAGTGATTCGGCCGACGTGGGTCTATCCGATTCCGCCGAGTTGATCGGCGATTCGTCATCTGGATCCGGATCCGGAATTAGCGACGTGCTGGGTGAAGAGGAAGATCTGCAGTTTGGCAGCAGCGACATTTCGCTAGCCGGTTCGGATGAAAATGTGTTGGCCGATGACGAGCCCTTGGAAAAAGGCGGCCCGTCGGACACGGGGAAGTTGTTGTCCGATTCGGCAGACCTGGAACTCTCCGAAGACGACTTGTTCGACGACGACATTTCGCTGCAAGACAGCCCCGGCCTCGTCGATAGCTCCGAACTCAGCAGTGACTTTGAGGACAGCGACCTGGTGCTGGAAGACAGCGACTCCAGTGACGAGCCGGCCTTGGAAGCTGAAGGCGGCGTCAACTTGAGTCCAAACGAAAGCGGCATCGCGCTGGACGAACCGTTGAGCGTTGGTGGTGGATCAGATATCGACGACTTGGAATTGCCCGATGACGACGAGGTGATCGCATTGGAGGACTCAGCCGGTCCCGATGCGTCGACCTTGCTTAAGTCCGACGACGATTTCAATCTGACGCCGTTGGAAGATGACGCGCTGGAAGATTCGTCTAGCGGTTCGCAGGTGATCGCGCTGGAAGATTCGGCGATTTACACCGACGATTCATCGCCGACCATGGTCAGCGCAGATGAAACGTATGACGAATCAGCTCCGGCTATGATCGAGGCTCCTGGTTATCAACCCGGCGAAGCCACTGTGGCTCCGGTGGTGATCCCCGAGGCACCGTACACGGTGTTCAATATTGTCGCGCTGGGCATCGCCCTGGTGCTGGTCGCAATGGGAACGATGGTGGCCTACGATTTAGCTCGCAACATGTGGCAGCCCGAAGGGATGACGCTCAGCAGCACGGTCGCCAATTTCTTCATCAACCTGGCCGGCTTTGAAAGCTAACACGGAT
>JBFILF010000192.1:0-9461 GCA_041599835.1 Pirellulaceae bacterium | reverse complement strand
GAATTGGAGGGATCCAGCGTGAATTCTGTTCAAACTATTTGCGCATGGGCGGTGTTCGTTAGCCTGTTCGCCGGTGCCGAAGCCATTTGCCAGGATGGATGCGCCGACAATGAACTGGTTGCCCGATGGCAGTTCAAGTCATTTTTCAACGACGCGTCGATCGAAGACGAAAACGTTTTTTTTGTGGAAAGCTCGCCGGATGGATCGGTGTGGCTAGCCGCTTCTCGAGGACTGATCCATTTCGACGGTTACCACTGGACCCGCTACACCACCGACCATGGACTTCCCTCAAATCACGTGCGATGTGTGTGCTTGGCATCGGATGGTCGGTTGTGGGTGGGCACCGAAAACGGCGCCGGTGTATTTGATGGCCAGCGATTTGATCACGCCGGGACGGATGGCCAGTTGGCGGGGCCCAGCGTGCGGCGGATTGTCGAAGACCCGTCGGACGGCACGTTGTGGTTTTGCTGTGACCAATGGCCCAGGCCCGAGTTCCCCGCCGGTCTGACTCGGATGCGAGACGGCGAATTCACGACCTGGCGCAGCGGCGACGGGTTACCCAGCGATTATGTTTCCGATTATTTCCGGGACTCAGCCGGTCGCCAATTCGTGCTTACCAACCGCGGATTGGCCCAATTCGACGGCAACACATTCCGCAGGCCATTAGCCGACCAGTTTGGCGTGACCGAAACGACAACCTATGTATGGTCGATCGTGGAAAGCTCGACACACGGCGTGATCGCGGCCACCGATGACTATTTTTATATCCTCGAGGATGGCCAATGGCGCCGAGGCCGCAACAGTCATTTTGCACAACCCAAGTTGTGTGCGACGAAGGACGGCGAAATCTACACGATGAGAATCGGCAGCGCTCCGCGACTGTTTCGCTGGAATGGCGAGCAGATGGTCGCGCATTCACAACGCTTGACTGACATCGGCGGTGGTCTTCAGTGTGTCGTCGAGGACTCGTTGGGAGGTCTGTGGTTTACTGGCTTTGAGAAGTTGATGCGCTGGGAGCGGCAAAACGCCGAGTGGACGCATCTGAACCAGGTTTCTCGGCTACTGCTCAAAGATTCCCAAGGTGGCATTTGGTTCGAGACAAAATCCGCCGGCTTGGTCCGCTGGCAGAAGGGCCAATGGACGTCACTGCCAGATCAGCGCGGTCCCGTCATAGAAGACTTGACGGGAGCATTCTGGATGCATTCCGATTCCGGAATCGACGTTTGGCGCGAGGGTCATTTAACCAGCATCTCGACCGATCAGCTGGACATGAGCGAACCCATGATCGTCGGTTGTGATCGCGCGGGAACCGTTTGGATCACGGGCAAGTCGGACGGGAACGACCCTTGTCTGGCGAGCTTTGACGGAATTTCCTGGCAACACCATTTGATCGAAGGCGGCACCGCCGGATCATCGTTTTGCCAGACGGAAATCGACCCAGAATCGGGTATATGGTGCGTGGTCGGCCGCAACCGATTACCACCATTTCGATTGATTCATGTGACAGCGCAGGCAACCAATGAGTTGGAACTGCCAAATTGCGCGCACATGAGTAGCCCCCCCGTGGTCTCGGTCGATAGCCAAGGCACCATTTGGATCAGTGGTTTTTTTGGAGTGAGAAAATACGATCACGTTCAAGCCAAGTGGCAGGGCATTGACAATACAGGAATGGCGGCGTTTCAAGTCTTGGAATGGGCCGATTCAATTTGGTACGCCACCAGCGGCGAAATTGGGGGCGAAACCGAACTCATTCAAGTTAGGCAAGACCAGCGTCAGGTAGTGCAGACGCTCGCCAAGCGGATCGTGGGGGTTGACGACCATGGCCTTTATCTGGCAACTCACGGCCAACTGGAAATCCTGCACCAAGATTTGGCTGTCGCAACCGTTTTGACTCCATTTGAACAACTTGTGACCAAAGTCGTGCGGGACGAAAAAGGTGGCTTGTGGATGTCCACCGGCCGGAATGTTTATCGTTACCGGCCCGATGTGTCACGACCCGAAACGGAAATCATCTTTGCTGGCCAAAGCCTGAGTTATGGTGATCAATTGATGTTGCAAGTGCGTGGCGTCGACCGATTTCAACCGAGGGACATTAAGCGGAATTTTCTCGTATCGGTTCAGGTCGATGACGAACCGTGGCGGCCGTGGCGGCCGCTTGAGGATCAAGTACGAATCAGCAACCTATCGGTGGGAAGTCATCGAGTTGCCGTTCGAGTACAGAACGCTAGCGGATTAATCGATGCCGAGTCGGCGGTCATCCAACCGCGGGTGCGGGCGATCCCATTGCAGGAGCGCGGCTGGTTCCTGCCGCTGGTATCCACCATCGGTCTGGTTGTCGTATTGCTCAGTGTGGTGGCGTCCACTGGCTGGCTGAAATTTAGCCGGCTGGCCACAAACCTGCAGATCCGCGTGGCAGAAAAAACCAGCGCATTGCGGACCAACGAACGCAAATATCGCATGTTGTTCGAAGAGTCCCAGGACGCCGTGTTGTTGTTTTCAGCCGAGGGCGAGTTGCTGGATTGCAATCGGTCGGCCCGGCGGTTATTGCGACTTAACGGCCGCGATTTGTGTTTGTCCGACGTCTTCGTCGATGCCGATCAACAGAAACATTTTCAACAGATGCTGGCTAAAAACCGATTCGTGGCGGCGGATCGCTACCAAATATGCGCCGGACGTGGCAAGACCATCCAGGCCCTGGTATCGGCCAATGAGCGAACGAATGACACCGGATCTTCGGACGGTTTTCAAGTGATCATCCACGACATAACTTTACTGGTCCAATTGCAGGATCGGCTGCGAGAACGACAAAAAATGGATGCGCTAGGGCGGATGGCCGGCGGCGTGGCCCATGATTTCAACAATTTCCTGGCAATCATCATGTATGGCGCCGACCTGATTAAATTTAAATCGGATGACCAACGCTATGTCGAACGCGGTCTGCAGACCATTGCCGAAGCTGTGGAGCGCGGCAAAACACTGACATCGCAAATTCAGGTGTTTAACCGCACGCCGTTTGTCGAATTGAAAACGATCAATACCCGCGAAGCGGTTGCCAATATCGATCAACTGACCAACGCCATCCTGCCTGACAACGTCGTGCTCGACCTCGACGTCGATGATGATCTGGGTCACATTCTGGCCGATGTACAACAATTAGAACAAGTTTTGATCAACCTGTTCAAAAACGCTTGTCACGCCATGCCGGATGGCGGCCGGATCAGGTTTCGCGGCAAAAACATCACGCTCGATCAGACGGCGGCAATGGCGATTCGAATCGACAACCCGGGCCAGTACGTTCAATTACAGGTCGCCGACACCGGTTCCGGAATGACTGCCGAAACGATTGAAAAGGCGTTTGACCCGTTTTACACGACCAAACCCGCCGGCCAAGGCACGGGATTGGGACTCGCCATCGTTTATGGAATCATGAGACAGTTTGGAGGGCACATTAAGATCCGCAGCCAACCGGGTGAAGGTTCGGTGTTTGACCTGTTTTTCCCGCGACAATTCGCGGCCATCACGAAATCCGCCGTGACATCACCAAAGCCGAATCCAATGCGGGGCGGTTACGAGTCGATTTTAATCGTGGACGATGAAACGCCGATCCGTGAATTGGCACGTGACTCATTGCAGCGGCTTGGGTATTCCGTTGCCACGGCCCAACACGGGATGGCCGCCCAAGAATTGATTGAAAACACGTCGCAGAACTTTGACCTGATCATCTCCGACATTATGATGCCGGGTATCAACGGTATCGAATTGATCAGCTGGCTGCGGCAGCACCGACCCCATACCTCGGTGCTGTTGATATCCGGCTTCTCCCGGGCAGATGCGGATGCTGAAAAACTGACCGAGCTGGGTGCTAGTTTCTTAAAGAAACCCTTCGCGCCCGAGTTGCTGGCCGCCCGGGTGCGGGAAATACTCGACCAGCCATATGAGTCCTCGGCGGAGACGCCCGCCAGGGTCTGATTTCATTTCAGTTGCCGCAATGGATTTATGTGACTTGAGTATTATTGCAGAGGCATCGTGTTAAAAATCCTCATCGTCGATGACCAGGCATCCGGGCGGGAATCGCTGCAAGTCCTGTTGTCCTCCTTGGATTTTCAAGTGGCAACGGCGCACGACTTGGATGCAGCATTGGCGGTCGCCGAACAATTTGCGCCGGACGTGGCGATCATTGACTGGTTTCTGACGCCCGACGCAACTGGCGGACAAGTGGCACACCAGCTTCGGGAAACCCTGCCGGATCTGCAAGTAATTCTTACCACCGGCGCCGACGCTCACCTGGTGAAGTCCGGCATGCCGTCTGCCCAGGTTTTGACCAAACCGTTTCACGTGGGCCAGTTGTTGTCGATGATCGGCGGTTAAGTCAGCCGATCGCCAATCGCAGGCCAAATCACGTGTCCAATTGCGGTGGCCACATGCCGGCAAACTGCGGTTTTTGGTTCGTCACCGCGGAATGGTTATCGAGCCAACAGGTTTTTTTACGACAAATTTATTTGGCCCGTCATTTGCTGAGGTAATTTCTTGTCAACGGCGGAAACTGACACCTTGCTGCTCTTGCTGGCCTGGCAGGAAAGAATTGGATGTTGATTGCTCCGGGCCCAAAATCTAATTGCCAAACATCGATCCCGAAGGGGCGGCTCGCAATCGGTAGGAGTTCGATCCATATGCAACAGCAAATCAAACACATGATGGAAGCTCCGGTTTTATTCCACGAGCCGGACCGCATGGCGGACCTGAGGGCGATCAAGCTGCTGGATACTCCGCCCGAAGAGCGCTTTGATCGGCTCGTCAGGTTGGCGCGGCATGTTTTCAATGTTCCGATCGCGTACATCGCGCTGGTGGACACCGACCGCCAATGGTTCAAAGCGTCCTGTGGTTTGAACGAGACCGAAACACCGCGTAACACGTCGTTCTGCGGCCACGCCATCGCAGGCGACCAGTTGCTGATTGTGGAAAATGCCCAACTCGATCCGCGATTCGAGCACAATCCGATGGTCACCGGCGAACCATTCATCAACTTTTACGCTGGGCATCCATTGCGCGGACCCAATGGGCATAATATCGGAACGTTCTGTCTGGCCGACCGCAAGCCGCGAAGGTTGTCGCCGCAGGAAATCCGGCTGTTCAGGGATCTGGCGGCAGCGGCCGAACACGAAGTCAACATGGTGGACGTGATTGTCCTGCAACAGGAGTCGTTGCGGACCAAGGCTGAACTGGAACACGTGCAAGAACGCCTGAACGAAGAGTTGAACGAGGCGGCCGATTACGTGGCAGCCCAATTGCCGAATGAAAGGCGGATCGGCGATGTGAGAATCGACAGCAAATACGTGCCCAGCAGTCACTTGGGAGGTGACATGTTTGGTTTTCACAAGGTCGATGATCAGCACATCGCGTTTTACATTCTGGATGTGGCCGGACATGGAGTGGGCGCCTCACTGCTGGCCACCAGCGTCTATCATTCACTGCACGGCATGACGTTAAAGCAAACGGATTACTTGTGTCCGGCCAGCGTGTTGCAGCAGCTCAATCGCGCTTTTCCAATGGAGCAACATCAAAATCGATTTTTTTCCATTTGGTACGGCGTGTTTAATCTGCATCAGCGACGCCTACGCCATGCCACCGGCGGTCATCACGCTGCCATCTTGATCCAGCGCACCGCGAATCTGCCGATGTTGCTGGGGCAGCCAAGCCTGTTGATCGGTGTCCGCAGCGACGTGGATTACCAAACGCTACAGATCGACGTTGAGTCCGGCAGTCGCTTGTATCTGTTTAGTGACGGAGTCTTCGAAGCTCGCAACGGACAGAATCACGCGTTTGGTTTCCAGGCCGTGGGCAAGTTGTTGTATCAGCTGCGCGACCGGCCAGACAATCGACTGGAAGCGGTATGGGATGCCGTCGATCAATTCTCGGGCGGTGGACCGCTGAACGATGACTTCTCAATGCTCGAGGTGTCATTCCCGTAAGATTGGCGACGGTGCCGCGTGCCAGGCGGCCGCGGATGTTACAATCACGTGGACCGCTTGGCATGTCGATGGCAACCATCCGCATGCAGCAACAACGGATGTGTTCCAGTCGATCGATTTGGGAAGTTGTGACGTGTTTGCCAGATGTTTAATTTATTGTTTGTGCGCTGTTTCCGCGCCGCAGTCCGCCCCGCGGATCCAGTCCGCTGAACCGCCCAACATTATCATCATCCTGGCCGACGACCTGGGGTACGGAGACCTCGGCTGCTATAACGATCAATCCAAAATTCCCACGCCCCATCTGGATCAACTGGCACAGCAGGGATTGCGTTTCACGGATGCCCACTCGCCGTCGAGTGTGTGCACGCCGACTCGGTACGCCCTGTTAACCGGCCGGTACGCCTGGCGGACTCGATTGAAACGCAGCGTGCTGTGGCCGTGGGACCCGCCGCTAATCCCAGCCGACCAGTTGACTCTGTCCGGCATGCTGCAGCAACACGGTTATCACACCGCTTGTATTGGCAAATGGCATTTGGGTTGGGACTGGCCGCTAAAAAATGGGCAGTACCTTTCGGACGAGTTTAGCGGAGTGACGATTCCCGCCCCGGATCGGGCGGCGTGGGCGGCGCGTATTGATTTTGGGCAACCCACCCGTGGCGGCCCCACCGATCGCGGATTCGACGTTTACTTTGGCGACGACGTACCCAATTTTCCGCCATATGTGTTTTTGGAGAACCGGCACACGCTGGGCTTGCCCACCGCCGCCAAGCCTCCCTCCATGTTTGGACACCCCGGACCGGCGCTGCCCGGCTGGGATTTATCGCTGGTCATGCCGATGCTCACCCAACGAGCTTGCCAACACATTGATAAGCGAGCCTCCTATCGACAACAGCCATTCTTTTTGTACATGCCGTTGACCGCTCCCCACACACCGATTGCACCATCGCCGCATCACATCGGCAAAAGCCAGGCGGGCTGGTATGGCGATTACGTGCACCAGGTGGATTGGACCGTCGGTCAGGTAATGGAAGCGCTGGAGCGGAACGATTTGGCTTCCGACACGCTGGTGGTCTTTACCTCCGACAACGGATCACCTCAACGTGACGGAACCAATATGAATGGTGCCACGGCTAGTGTGAAAAAACGTTTTGGACATGATCCGTCCCGTCCCTGGCGTGGCATGAAGTCGGATATCTGGGAAGCCGGTCATCGCGTGCCGCTCATCGTGCGTTGGCCGGGTCGTGTCGCCGCATCAACCAATAGCAATCAACCGATAATCCTGGTGGATTGGATGCGGACAATCGCAAGTTTGGTCGGTCATGAATTGCGGACCAATCAAGCACCCGACAGTTTTGACATGAGCCCCGTGTTGACCGAACCCGCTACGGCCGAGCCGATCCGCGACCATCTCATTCACCATAGCGGCAACGGGACGTTTGCGATCCGGGTGGGCGATTGGAAACTGATTCGCGGCCGGTCGTCGGGGGGCTTCACGCGATACCAGCCGCCGGATGATGCACCGGCAGGCCAACTTTACAACCTGCGCAACGATCCTGCCGAACAGCAAAACCTGTATGCAAAGCGGCCCGATCTGGTGCAACAGTTGTCAACATTGTTGGATCAAAAAATCCAAGCCGGCACTTCGTTGCCCGCGGATTCGCATTAAAGACGCACTAGCGCTCTGCAATCGGCGCCCTCAGCGCCCTGCACTCACTCACTTATTGTCGAGGATTCGCTCCAGCAGGCTGATATTGGATTCGGTACGCATCAAAGCCGCGCGATCTTTCATCAGTTCGCTTTTCGGCACGAACCCGCGGTCGAACAATTTTTTTGTATACGAATATGTTTCCTGTTGCTGATCCAGTTCGACCATTAACGATTTCATGGTCGCATCGGCAACTTCCCGCAACATGTCGGCCTTTCGTTGCGTCGCTTTATAACGGATTTCCGCCACCTGCAGTTCGAATTTGGACGTCGCCGCGTCATCCGCGAGGTTCCGCATGTGCTGAATTTCCATGGCCGCAATATCGCGCTCGGTCAGTGCGTCGGCGTAACTGGTCGCCAGACGAATCAAATCGCTGTGGGCACTGGCCGTCGATGGCATCGATGCAGCGGGGGCGTTGGCAGTTTCGGCCGTGAATCTCCCTTCGGCTGCAGCGGCGGCAGCTGCGAATTGTTCGGCAACCGCCAATTGCGATTCGCGTTGCGCCGGAGCGCGATTCGCAGGATCAGCGGCCGTTGCCGCCGCCTGGTCGGATGCACGGCTGGCGAACTGGTCCAAACGGACTTGCAAATCCGCCACAACCGCCTCCATTTTCGCCAGCTGATCCTGATACATCTTGATTTGATCCGATAACCTGGCCCGTTCGACTTGCAACTGGGCAATTTGCTCATGAAGTTTCACGGTTTGCTTGTCCTGACCCAGCACCGTCGGCGGATCGATCCAGACGGCGGTCAGGGCCAGCGTTATCAATATCAATATCCCTTGCGCGACCACCGAGCCTCGGGACCTTTTCAATTTCAATGGCCGCTTGCGTTGCACGAGCATTTTGATTCTCCGGTAAAACTGACTGTGGGGGTAATTGACCGCGCCGACGGCCAGGGACGATGCCGCCGATCCCCGAAAACGGTGAGATTTCGCCAGAGCGATCATGTCCGAAACGTACATGCGCTTGCTTGTCTGACGGGCAACCCAATCGTCGATGACCAACTCGCGTTGGAAACAAATCCGGCGGCGCAGCAACCAGTAAAATGGGTGGCCGTAAAACAGCACAAACGCCATGTTCAGCAGCCATTGGCCGATCGCATCCCGCTGTCGAATGTGTCCCAGCTCGTGCAGCATGACATGCCGCAATTGCGATCGGTTTTCTTTATGCGCGATATGCGTCGGCAACATGATCGTGGGCCGCCACCAGCCAAACGTGATCACCCGCGGGCAGCGGTCTGAAATCAATATCCGCGGCATCGTTGTTGGTTTCAGCGATTCCATCAGTTGAATCAGCCAGGACTGTGGGCGGCGACTGCGGCGAACGAGCTGTGCCAGCGCCACATGTCCAAACGCCAACCAACCGAGCGCCATCAGGGTCCCCACCAAATAAATCCGCAACAAAAATCTTTTGTCACGCCCGTCAAAACCAAACCAGCCGGCCGACAATCCCGATACGGCGGTCACTCTGTTGCCGCGGTTCTGAACTTGCACACTGGGTAGCGCAGCCTCGATGGGCGCGGGTACTGACATAATGGCGGCGCTTTCCTGCTGATTGGTTACAGGCGACGGCTGCATCAGCCCATCGATGGATTGAACGCTGTTGGAGTCCGCCGGTGTCTCGCCATGCAATCGTGCCACGGGCATTTCTTGCCGGCGCGATTCAGGCTGCGTTATGAATGTCCTAGCGGACGGCAGATAATGGACCGGCAACCAGTCCGACGGCTGCATCGGAAGCAGCGGCAACACCAAGAGCCACAGTAGTGCGGCCAGCAGCGTCCATTCGG
>JBFILF010000191.1:0-9473 GCA_041599835.1 Pirellulaceae bacterium | reverse complement strand
TGGAGGCGTCGACAGATTCGTCGATCGACAAATCAAGGTTTCGCAACAGTTGCGGGTTAGCGACGACCTGCGACAAGGTAGCTACTGTGCCGGGCTTTTCACCCGGTATGGGAATCCCCAGCTGGGTGTCGAACAGGAACAGCTTGCCGTCGATCAATACAGCCGGCAACCACTCTCGATACTGCCGCTGATTCGATGAATCCTCGCCGGCCGAGCCGAACGCCAAGATATAGGCGGGTAGACCACGTTGTTGGCAGAGCATGACGAAAATTTCAGCGCGGTCCAACATGTCGCCTTTGCCGTACGTCAATGCCTGCCAGGGGAATCGTTGATAGCCGGGTCCGGGTGCCCCGACGGCCGGGGGCCAGGAATCGGCAGTGGCGTCATTGACGAGCGCCGCGGAAACCAGCTCGTCGCCTTCCAGCCACGGTGGTGTTTCGATCGGCTGCACGTTTCGCACGACCCATTCGAAATACTTCATCGCGCTGGCAAGTTGCTCGGCAGCACCGTCTTCGCCCGCCGCCCCAGCATCCGCATCGGACAAATCGTCATGCAAGATTTTGACAGTCTCCGTCAACAAGTCGTCTTTCTCGGCCAGGGCAATGCGCTGATCTTCGTTCAGTTGTTTCAAAGCTTGTTGGAACGGATATTGAAAGCTCCAGATTTGACTATCGCGATCAATTCGCGCCGCGAGTTCTCTCAGCCAAAATGACTGCTGAATGAAACTCGCGTCATTACCGGTAAACGAAACGGATGGCAACGAGCGAATTACCGCAGTGTCCTGTAACGCTGGCGGGAGCGTGGCGATCAAGTTGGATTCCTGCCATCCATCGAGCGGCGTTTTGTCCTCCAAGTTGTTGATCCACCGATTCATCCCCGAGTTGACTTTATTACGAAACTCGGCGGCATCGTACCGTTCCAAGCTTTGCACATATTGCATCGTCCGCGTTAAATCATCGCCCCGGGAAAGTACGGACAACATTTGCAGGTCTTCGATGTCGCTGATCGATTCGCTTTGACAGCCCGCAACCAAACAGGCCAGCAAAGCGACAACGATAACACTCAAATTGGGCTGAAGTCGGTCGAGTTTCATGATGGCAACTACAGGTAATTCGAACTTGGTTAATCTGGTTAACAAAATGTGATGGTCGTTGGGATGCTTCATGGTGAGTCACCGGCGGCCGCCTGCAAATTGGGCTGGCCGGCTGCCGCCCGAATTTGCTTCAACGTCTGCAACAGGTCCGACAGCTGAGCCAGGGGGTAGATGTTGGCCGCATCGCTGGGCGAGGTTTCCGGCTGGGGATGCGTTTCCAAAAATACCGCATCCACGCCGACGGCCATCGCGGCGCGGGCCAACGGCGCCACCATTTCACGATTCCCCGCGGTGATGCCGCCGGAACCGCCAGGACGCTGCACACTGTGCGTGGCATCATACACGATTGGAACCCCAAATTTGCGCATCTGACAAACTGCGGCGAAATCGTTAACGAGCCGGCCGTAGCCAAAAAATGTGCCGCGCTCCGTTAGCAGGACGTCCGCGCAACCCGCCGCATTCAATTTTTCCACGACAAATTTCATGTCATCAGGCGACATGAATTGCCCTTTCTTTACGTTGACGGGCCGTCCCGTGGCCGCGGCTGCCGAAAGCAAATCAGTTTGCCGGGCCAAGAATGCAGGAATTTGAATCAAATCGCACACTTCCGCAACGTGGGCAGCCTGATGCGTTTCGTGGATGTCAGTCGTGATGGGAACGCCTACCGTTGAGCGTACGTCGGCAAGTATGGCGATTCCCTCTTCCAACCCCGGGCCGCGATACGAGTGAACGCTGGTGCGATTGGCCTTGTCAAAAGACGCTTTGAAAACCAATGGCAACTGCAATGACTCGCAGATCTCCTTGAGTTCCCCCGCCAAAGCCTGTGTCGCGGCGCGAGTTTCGATCACGCACGGCCCGGCGATCACCAGCAACGGCTCGTTCGCTCCGCAGCGTATGCTTCCAATATTGACCGTACGACCTGACACGCGTGGTATCTCAGTTTGGGGTTAAATGGCCATTCTTGACGACATGGCGGGTTGATACCTTTCCATCCATTGCGGCGAAACAATCATATTCAGCCGCCGCGGCACCGCCTCCAACTCCAACGGCAGGTATCCACCAGGATCGCCATCCAGTTGATAAGGCACCTCATCGTCCGATTCGATTCTAATTAGCTTCGAGCGAGCCATTTGCGTGTCACGCCAACGGCGATGTCGGCGTATCAAGACGCCCGCCAGGTAAACCAGACCATTGATCAAATTACCCCCGCGAAACGCACACAGGTCCAGCAAACCGTCGGTCGAATCGGCATCTTCGGCAATCGGTAAACCCATAGCGTACCGGGGAACATTAAATACGAAAGCCCATTTGGCCCGGATCGGCTTATCCTCGCCCTGGCAGTAAATGGACACGGTCGGATATCGATAATTACGAATCGAATTGATGATTGGTTTGGCGTAGGCCCAGTGGCGAATATTGCCCTTTCGTTCCCGGTGGACCCGCCGCACCACGTCGGCGTCGAATCCGCAACTGGCCATCACCAGGAACAGCTTGCCATTGGCCCGGCCGGCATCCAGCGCCGCCACCTCGCCCCGCATGATCAACTCCGCCACGCTTTCCGGGTCACTGGGAATCTGCAAATGTTTGGCCAGCAGATTCTCCGTCCCCTGGGGCAGGATGGCGAACGTCGTGGCGGCCGGCAAATGATTGGCCAGCAAGCCAATTGTCCCGTCTCCTCCAGCCGCCACAACCGCTCGCAAATCATCGCGGGACTCGACTGCATCGCGGATTTTGTCGATGTCGGATTCGATTTCCACTTGAAAACCGCCGCCCGACAAGATTTGTTCTAAACGGATTGCCGCAAACTCGGTCTTTTCCGCCCCCGCCTGCGGGTTGACGGCAATCAAAACGGCCCGTCGATGAGGCGAAATCGAACCGGTGGCTGGGGGATCGAACATGCGGATGCCATGAAGAGGTCTTTTTACCTAATATCACGTGGCCAGGTGATTTGTTCAATTCCGCGTGAGCAAATTGGGCAAATGTAGCGAAATTAGACATGCTCACAAGACGGTCGAGCAAGCCCGAGCAAATGCGGCCGACTTGAGGCTACCGATAATTCCAAGGTTTCAGAAATTCTCTGACGATCTGTCGAGATGGCATGAATTTCGCCATCCAAGTAAATGGTCAATCGAAAGGTTGACTCACTGGCCGTGAGGTCTCTGGACGTGAATACATTAAATGGTTGCCTTGCCCCTGGCCATTTAATTGCCAAAGCGGTTTTGGCACGCCGGAGGCCTCGCATTGCCTTTTTGATTTCTTATTCTTTGGCCAGTGCCGCCTCGTCGCAACTTTTTCAGCTCAAGATCCTGTGAACCGATCGGAGGTCCCGCGGGCGAATGGCCAATTCCAAGTCCGCGCGACATGCCCTTCGCCGTTTGGCTGAATGGTGAGCCAGCTAAAACGCTTGTCGCATTGTCACGCCGCCTAGTTCTCGGAATCGGTCGGGGGCCTCGTTGCGGTCGGTCGTCCGGTCAAAGCTTGCGGATCGGTCAGCACAAACAGATGGCCGTGGTCCGCCGTGACGATGACTGCGGTCTCGTCCCAGCACTGATTTTGTTCGGCCCATTGACAAATGACATCAAACGCTGCCTCGCCGCTGTACACGGCACCAATTGCGTCGTCGATGTTGTTATTGTGATTCGCCCAGTCCACGTCCCCTGGCTCGATCATTAGCCAGAATCCGCGTTGATTGGTTTCCAGTACCGTCAGGGCCGCGCGGGTCATTTCAGCTAACGTCGGATTCTCGGAGATGTCCGATTCGTCGTATGTTTCCGTGTTGCTGATGCCACGGGCCGGTTGAAAATCCCCGTTGGCGGTTTGGTAGGGCAAATGTCCGTACTCGGTACCGAAGAAACCAAACAGCCGTCCGCCGTTTTGCCTGGCCTGTTCGGCGGCATTCATGAGGGACAGGCCGCCTGGTTGGCCCGGCTCCCGTTTCACCACGTGGTATTTGCCCGAGGCGTTGATGTCGACAGCGTCCAAATCGGATTCCGCGAGATAACGATTTCCAGGAACGAAATTAATGCCTTGCGAACCCGTCTCGCGGTGCGCGTCGATATCGGCAGTTTTGCCCTGTTGCCAGCCGCTACCCAACAAGACGTCGACTCCTGGCAACCGCCTCCGGTTGGCGATTGATGGCAAACCGAGCAGATCCCGAGTCAGGTCCTGGTAATCACTGCGAGACACGTTGTTGGCATAGGCGCTGGCCGGCGTGGCGTGACTGATGGGCACGCTGGAGATCAATCCGACGGCAAAGCCCTGTTGCTGCAACTCGCGGGCAATTGGGATGACACGGTTGCCATCGGGGTCGACATTAATTGCGCCGTTATATGATTTGATGCCGCTGCAAATGGAGGTGGCGGAGGCCGCCGAATCGGTATAGGCGTGGGGACAGGTTCGATCCAGGCTGATCAAATAGGGCAAGTTTTCAGGAACATCCCACGGGAAATATCCACCGCGGAGGGCGTTGTACCCGCCATAATTTCTTTCGTCCCGCCCCAGGATTACCTGGCCGTTGACATCGAACTCCGTGCTGTTGTTAAAGGGGCTGCAGACCATGGCGCCAAAATCCGTCGTGGTTTTATCGTAGTCTTGAAACGACAGCCCGCTGCCCCGCCCCCGATCGTACTGGACCGCCCGTGTTCGGTAGATCGCTGCCGCTCGCGTCGTATCCCAATCCATTCCGTCAAAAACCAACAACACGACAAAACGTTTGCCTTGAGCGACGGCCGCCTGTTGCAGTCGATAAACGTCGGTTTGATCGAAATAATCGGCGTTGGCGTCTACCGTCGATTCCGGGACACGCCCGTATAGGGCCTCCAGGCCGGCAGCGTCGCGATACACGCTGCGCTCGCCGCGCACGGATTCCAACGAGATACCAAAGGTATAAACAGGCACTAATCGGTTTGAGTGAGTTGTCCATGAAGAGAATTTGGACCGGTTGGCCCCCCAATGCCCCCAGTTGGCGGAATTGGATTCGATGGCTTGAGTTTGCATGTCACGCAGAAAGTCATCTTCTGGTTGCCGGACGCGTGGTGCTTTTGTGTCATTGGAAGTGTCCGCGACTTGTTGTGCATTCAACAATGCCGGCGGCATCGGCACCAGAAAAAGGCCGGCAATCAGTACTGCCAACGAAGAGATTTTCATGTTGTTCTCAGGCAAAACGACAATGGTTACAGGCGCCAGAAACGCGTCAACGCATTCTACGTTTTTCAGCTGTAATCTGCTCGTACATTTCCGGTCGCCGGTCTTTAAATCGATCGATCACGTGTTTACCGGGCACGCGAACAATGCGTTTTTGGCGGGCGACTACAGGGTCGATTTCGGCGATTAAGATTTCTTCACGCGCGTGATCAGCAAACGCGAGATCATGGCCATCCGGATGACAAATCTTGGACTTGCCGATAAAGTCAAAACCGCCTTCCGAACCGACGCGATTGACGGCCATGAAGTAAACGTTGTTTTCCAGCGCCCGCGCATTGGGAACGTAATCCGCGGTCAAGCCGGCACCGGGCGGCCAATTTGTCGGCAGTGCGATCAGATCGGCACCGGCCAGCGAAAGTACCCGTGACGGCTCGGGAAACGAACAGTCGTAACAGATGTTCATTCCAATTCGCACGCCGTCGACGTCGAAAACTTGCAGTGACCAATCATCCCCGGGCGTTGAGAAACGGTCCACGCCCAGAAACGGTAAATGCGTTTTGCGATAAACGTGCACCCCACCCGACCGGGTCACCAGCGCCGCACTGTTGAATACGTTGCCGTCTCCGCGTTCCAGAAAACCGCAGACAACGTTCACTTGGAAGTCTTGGACCGCCGAAACCAGTTCCTGAAACAGCTGGTCACCGGTGTCGAGCGCGGCATCCATGGCTTCTTCCAGCGAATCAAAACAATATCCGCTGATGGCGCATTCGGGGAAGCAGCATAAAAATATGTTTTGCTGGCTGACTCGATTCATGCTGGCGACGATAGCCTTTAGGTTTTTCTGCAGATCCCCTATGGCAACGTCCATCTGAATTGCGGCAACAAATTTCGTGTTATCCATGGCGCAATATTTGCATTCGATTTTGCCGACGATTGTTAGATTTTGCGGGGAAACACCCAAATCGACCAGTGGTCCGGTCAGCCAGTGGAATAAAATGAGTCAAATCGCCAAGGTAATTTCCAGGATTGCAGACATACTTAGCTTGACAAAATTCAAACGAGAAATAATCTTTTTCCCGAATGTCGTCGATTCCCGTTTTGAATGAGAGTTGGTATGAACTTTTCTCAGGACGAACAGGCAGCCGCGGCCGGCGCGGAATCAATGGAGTCCGCTCCGGACTCGTCACAGGATCGGATGGATCGACCTGCCCAGGCCGAACAAGCCGAGGCCATCGTTCCCGATTTCGACATGGAGGACTTTGATGACGAATTCGATGACGACTTTGAAGCTGAAGTCGACGGCGAATACGAACTCGAAGATGACGAATACGCTGAGCAACTTGCCGAGATGTTGGACGTCGACATCGAAAGTTTTGCCGAATTCGTTGATGAGGATTCTGAGACATCCGACGAAAGCAAGTTAGACGGGACCGACCACGATTCGACGTGACCCGTTTCGCCACATTGCCGGCGCAAAGCTGTCCAGGTATATCGGTGGCCGGCCACGATACGTGCTGTGGTCGAACAGCCGGCTGGCGAACTCTCGATCTACCGCAATTGTCTAAATTCTCGGTAACTGCCAAAATGCGGTCGTTTTCGTGTCGCCGTGGAGTGCCGTAGCAGGGTTTTTGTGTCGAGGTCTGTCCATGTTCGAGCCGGTCGCCAATACCATCAATTTTTCCAAACAGGAGGAGTCCATCCTCACGTTGTGGAAAGACCGGCAGATTTACGAAAAATCACTGAGCCGGCGATCGGGCTCCCCGGAGTTCGTGTTCTACGAAGGGCCTCCCACGGCCAACGGTATGCCGCATCCGGGACATTGCTTGACCCGCGCCATCAAAGACCTGTTCCCCCGCTACCGCACCATGCGCGGCTATCATTGCAGCCGCAAAGCTGGCTGGGATACCCACGGGCTGCCCGTCGAGGTGGAAGTCTGTAAAGAGCTGGGCATCCACTCCAAAGAAGAAATTGAAAGCTACGGCGTCGAGCCGTTTATCCAGCTGTGTCAGCGAAGTGTCTGGCGTTACATGCAGGAATGGGAACGCATGACCGAGCGGCTGGGGTTCTGGATCCATTTGGATGAAGCGTACGTCACGTATCATCAAAGTTATGTCGAGTCGGTTTGGTGGTCGCTGAAACAGTTGTTCGACCAAGGTTTGTTGTACCAAGGCCACAAAATCGTCTGGTGGTGGGCACACGGCGGCACCGCGCTCAGCGCGGGCGAAGTGGGACAGGGTTATCGATCCGTCGCCGATCCCAGCGTGTATGTGAAATTTCCGTTGCTGGATGAATCAGGGCAAGTCTCCGACGTGTCACTGTTGGTTTGGACGACGACACCTTGGACGCTGCCCAGCAACCAATTCGCCGCCGTTCATCCAGACCTGGAATACTCGACCATTGTCGACCCGACGGACACCGACCGAAAACTCATCGTGGCCACGGATTTGGTTGAGTCCATCGTCGCCAAAGTCAAAAAGGACGCCGCGCCATCCTGGGTGGAAAAGGGTGAGCAGCGGTGTGTGGGCCGCGAATTGATCGGCCGCCGGTATGTCCCTCCGTTCGACTATTACTATCAGTCGCACGCCGATGACCAAAGTCCGCTCAAATCGGGCCAGCCGCAACATCATTATTGGCGAATCATCGCTGCGGATTTTGTCACGATCGAATCGGGAACGGGTGCCGTCCACGAATCCCCAGCGTTTGGCGAAGTCGATTACGACGTGCTTTGCGAGGAAAACCAGCGCTTTCGGGATGAAAATGCAATTCAATTGTTCTGCCCGGTCAAACCCAATGGAACGTTCGACGAAACGACGCCCGACCTTGCCGGTATGTGGGTTAAGGACGCCGACAAAGCGGTCGTCAGACGGTTAAAGGAACAGGGTAAGCTGTATTTTCAGGAACAATATGTGCACGAATATCCGTTTTGCTGGCGGGCGGAGGAAGATCCGCTAATTCAATATCCGCGAAGAAGTTGGTTCATTCGCACCACTCGCTTTAAAAACCGGATGCTGGAGAACAACCGGCGGATCAATTGGTTGCCGGAGCACATTCGCGACGGCCGGTTCGGAAATTTCCTGGAAAGCAACGTGGACTGGGCCCTGTCACGGGAACGCTACTGGGGCACGCCGCTTCCCATCTGGGTTTGCAGCGAATCCGGCAAGATGGAGGCCATTGCCAGTTACGATGAATTGCTCGACAAGCCGGGCGTGCGAGGCACCGAAGTTTGGCAGCAGGCCAAGGCGGCCAGTCCCCAGCTGGTCGAGGACCTGAAAGTGCACAAGCCTTATATCGACGCGATCACGTATGACTCGCCCTTTGTCCAAGGCGCGCGAATGTCGCGGGTCAGCGAGGTGATCGACTGCTGGTACGACAGCGGCGCGATGTCGTTCGCCCAGTGGGGATACCCGCATCAAAAATCGGACCATTTTGAGCAGCAATTTCCAGCCGATTTCATCAGCGAAGCCCTCGACCAGACTCGCGGTTGGTTTTACAGCTTGCTGGCCATCAGCACGTTATTGTTTGGCCCCGGTCCCGACGCGGATGGCGGCGATGGCGATTCACCAGACGGAAACAATCAGCACCCGTTTCCCCACCCGTTTCGCAATTGCATCGTTCTGGGCCTGATGCTGGGTGAGGACGGACAGAAAATGTCCAAGAGCAAGCGCAATTACCGCGAACCAAACGAAATCTTTGACAAGTACGGGGCCGACGCGCTTCGCTGGTATTTTTTCGCCAATCAACCGCCGTGGACGCCGATCCGCTACCGCGAACGGTCGATCAAGGACAGTATTCCCGGTTTTCTGCTCAGGCTGTGGAACTGTTACAGCTTTTTCGTGATCTATGCCAACAGCGAAGATCATTTTGACCCGTCCCAGCGAATCGACGGCGACGTCGACCAGTTGAATGCCCAAGCGCTGGCAAAGGGCAAAGGATACCGGGCACCCGGTGAACGGCGGGAAATGGATCGGTGGATCCTCAGCGAATTGAATCGCACCGCCGCGGCGGTCGTTGAGCGGATGGACGGCTACGACAATTTTGGTGCCTGTCAGGTGCTGGATAATTTTGTCGACAATCTCAGCAACTGGTACGTGCGTCGCTATCTTTCTGGTTGCCTCTATTCAGGTACAAGTATATGCTACCCAGGTCAATACTTTGAAACTGTATCATTGAAATGTTTCAAGAGTCAACATCCATAGAGTGACGTGCCATACCATACACTGGCAATGTCACGGCGGTG
>JBFILF010000190.1:0-9498 GCA_041599835.1 Pirellulaceae bacterium | reverse complement strand
TGCCACGCGCGATTTGTCCTGGCTGTTGAGCCGCAACTATTCCATGGTGGCCGGCCTCAAACTCGTCGGCGATCGCTACGGGTTGACGCGCCGCCAACGATTGGGCGTGCAGCGAAGCGCCTGCAATGACTGGTCACGGTCGCATCGGCAAGCGACGCAATTGGCCGCTGCGCAACTGTCGGGACGAACCGTTGAAATTGACGGGTTTAATTTGCTGACAACCGTCGAGGCGGCGTTGGCCGGCGGCGTCATTTTAGAGGGTTGTGACAGTTGTTACCGGGATATGGCCAGCGTGCATGGCACGTTTCGCTTGATGCAGGAAACAACGCCGGCCATCGAAATGATCGGCGAGATGTTGCGGGAATTGGGCATTACCCGCAGTCGCTGGCTGTTGGATAAACCCGTTTCCAACAGTGGCCGTTTGGCGTCAGAAATGCGTCGCATCGCCAGCCAGCAGGAATGGGACTGGTCGGTCGAACTCGTGCCAAGCCCGGACGAGGTACTAGCCCAGTCAACCGACGTCGTCGCCACGGCTGACAGCGTGATCCTGGATCGCTGTAGCGCCTGGTGCAATTTGGCCCGATACATCATTGATCAGCGGCTGCCGCAGGCGACGGTGGTGCCTATGCAGGCCGCAACCAACCCAGCAACCTAAACGCGCCGATTTTCGAGCGAGGCGCTGATAACAGGAGTCGCTAGCATGTGCCGTGCGACAACTTGAGTGAACTGACGTTGCTGTCAATTCGGGTCAAAAATACACTCCCGGCAATTATTTCCCGGGCCACGGCGGCCACTTGGCAAATGGAGTTGCTCGAGTGAAACAAACGGTGTTGCACCTTCTGTTGATTACAGTCGTGGCCAGTCTGATTCTGTTTACCAACCTGGGCCAGGCGCGATTATGGGACCGTGACGAGCCGCGGAATGCCGGTTGTGCCCTGGAGATGATGCAGCGCGGCGACGTTGTGGTGCCGATGTTCAACGATGAGTTGCGGCACCAAAAGCCCGTGCTGTTGTACTGGTTGATCATCAGTGCCTACAACCTGTTTGGCGTCAACGAGTTTGCCGCGCGGTTCTGGTCGGCGCTGTTGGCCGTTGGCACGGTTTGCAGCACGTACGCGATTGGGCGCAGATTACTCAACCCAACCGTTGCCCTGATCGGGGCTATCGTGCTTTCATCCAGCGTGATGTTTGCCGTGGCCGGTCGCGCGGCGACGCCCGATTCCGCGCTGATCTTTTGCAGCACGTTGGCCATCATGTTTTATGTGTTGGGGACGTTCTCGCCGCGGAAAAAATCCGCAGATGCGTCGCGAATGCTGTGGCCTGGATATTATTTTCCGCAAAACAATGGCTACGTGGTCGCCATGTATACGGCGATGGGGATCGGCGTGTTGGCCAAAGGCCCGGTCGCCGTGGTCGTGCCGTGTGCCATTATCGGCATGTTCATGCTGGTGCAGAGTTTGCCCGTGATCGACAACGAGCGGTGGAACGCCCGTGGCTGGTTAACTCGCATCGCGGTGGCCACATTACGACCATTTCATCCGCTTCATTTTTTGAAAACCGTTTGGAAGATGCGGCCGCTGACTGCCGCCCTGGTCATTTTGGTGATTGCGGCGCCGTGGTATGTGCTGGTGGGAATTCGCACGGAAGGAGAGTTCCTGCGGATGTTTTTTGTCGGCGAGCATTTCGGCCGAGCGACCCATACTTTGGAAAATCATGGGGGTGGGCTGTGGTATTATCCGCTGGCCATTTTACTGGGATTTTTTCCCTGGTCGGTCTTTATCGGTCCGACTTTTTACGGCGTCGATCGGCAGCTGACCAAGCGGCATCACTGGTCGGCGTCGTACTCATTTTTGCTGTGTTGGATCGGGGTTCAAATCGGATTGTTCACTTTGGCCCAAACCAAGCTGCCCAGCTACGTCACACCGTGTTATCCTGCACTGGCGTTACTGACGGCGGTGTGCCTGTACCGCATGGCTAACCGGCAAAAATGGGCGCCCGCGGTCCTGCATCGACTGGCTTTAATCAGCCTCACGGCGGCCGGAATCGGCTTGGCGATTGTCCTGGGCGTCGTTTCCAAAAAGTTTTTCGACGGCGATCAACTGATTAGCTTATTTGGCGTGGGATTGGGAGTTGGCGGCCTGTTGGGCTGGTGGTTGTATCGACGCAGCCAGTTTCGCGCCGTGGTCGTCACGTGTTCGATTACGGCCGTTATGTTTACCGGCACGCTGTTTGGATTTGGAACTGTATTCGTCGATCAGTTTCAGCACAGCGACGTGGTCTTGCGCCGCGTTGCCGACAGCAATCAGCAAACGGCGGTAGGCACATTTGGCTGTCTCGAATCCAGCTGGATCTTTTACGGTGGCAAACCGGTTTTCGAACTGACCCGGGAGACCCGATCGGATTGGTGGAACGATCAACGGCGCGGTGGCTGGCACAAAAAGGACTGGCCGTCACCAGAACAGTTCGTGGCGGCCAAACCGGGCGCCTTGATCATCACGACGGACCGCGACGTGCAGGCACTCCAGCAGCGCTTGCCGCCGGATTATCGAGTACTTGAGCGAGCCAAGTACTTTTTGCGCGACAAAGAAATGGTATTGCTGGGCCCCGCGTCGATGACCGCCGCTGAACCGACGGCGACACGTCATCGTTAATCGACCCATCGGTTTACGATCAATCGTCAGGGAAACAGTCGCTTGATCGTCCATTGCGGCCGGTCTGCCGGCTGCGGATGGACCCGGTCATAACGAAAACGGTCGTGCAGACGGTTCAGCCGACCTTGCCAGAATTCGAATCGCACGGGATTTAAGATGTAACCTCCCCAGTGATCGGGCAGCGGCACGGGCTGATCCTGGTGGAGTTGCTCAAGTTCACTCACCATGTTTTCCAAATGCTCTCGAGATGGCAATTCGGCAGATTGCGCCGAAGCGAGGGCTCCCAGTTGAGATGCCCGGGAGCGGGTGTGAAAATACGCTTCTGACATAGCACGATCGGTTTTGGTGATGCCACCGCTCACGCGAATTTGCCGCCCCAGGTAATGCCAATGGAGCAGTACGCACGCATGGGGATTCTCCTCCAATTGACGACCCTTTTCCGATAAATAATTTGTAAAGAACACCAATCCGTTTGCGTCGTAATGCTTCAGCAAAACGGTGCGGCTAGTCAGCAACGACGGCTGTAATCCACAAGTGGAAAGCGTCATCGCATTGGGCTCGTACCAGCGGCCCGGACGCGTTTCTTCCGCCAACCGGTACCAACGGTCAAACTCGACCAATGGATCACTGTCCAATTGATCGAGGTCGAGCCCACGGTGTTCCATTTCCAGGCGCAATTGTTCGGGTGCGCTCATGCTTTCACGAAATCGATTAAATGAATAAAATTAATAGCGCGGTAACGTCGCGGTGCCGTTCCATCGACGAGCTAGCTAAACTCGGTTCGCCTTGGTGATTATTTGAATGGCAGCTAATATTTGCAATTAACGGTCGACAAAATGAGCATTGAAACACCCACTACGATGAATTCTGGCGCGCGAATTGAGCATGATTCGATGGGCGAAGTCCAGGTGCCCGCCCAAGCCTATTACGGTGCCCAAACGCAGCGCGCCGTGGAGAATTTTCCGATTTCGGGCACGACGCTGCCGGTCAGCCTGATTCGCGCGATGGGTCGAGTCAAGCAGGCGTGTGGTGTGGTCAACCGCGACCTGGGCAAACTTACCGGCAGCGGCAAAAACCCGCTCAACGACGCGCAAGTCGAAGCGATGTTGGAAGCAGCCCAGGAAGTGATCGACGGAAAACTCGACGATCAATTCCCAATCGACGTTTACCAAACGGGTTCCGGCACCTCCAGCAACATGAATGTCAATGAGGTGATTTCCAATCGCGCGATCGAGATTGCTGGCGGCGATCGATTTGAATCGGAAAAGCCCATTCACCCCAACGACCACGTCAACATGGGGCAGAGCACCAACGACACATTCCCCACGGCAATTCACGTGGCGGTCGCTTGGGAAATCAAAAACAGTTTATTGCCCGCGTTGCACCGCCTGGCCGACACGCTGAAGGAAAAAGCCCGCGAATGGGATCGCGTCATCAAAATCGGACGCACGCACCTGATGGATGCCACGCCGTTGCGATTGGGCCAGGAAGTTGGCGGATTCGCCCGCCAAATCGAATTGTCGATCGGCCGCGCAAATCAGGCGCTGCAGGCGGTGCTGGAATTGCCGGTCGGGGGCACGGCGGTCGGTAGCGGCATCAACACCCACCCGGAATTCGGTGGCCGCGTGGCCGCAGAATTGGCCCGGCAAACTGGCATCCCGTTCATCGAAGCCGTCAATCATTTTGAGGCCAACGCCCAGCGTGATGGGTTAGTATCTTGTCATGGGCATCTGAAGACGATTGCCTCGACTCTATTCAACGTCGCCAACAACATTCGCTGGTTGGGCAGCGGTCCGCGGTGCGGTTTTTTCGAAATCCAACTTCCCAGCCGCCAACCAGGCAGCTCGATCATGCCCGGCAAAGTGAACCCGGTGATGTGTGAAAGTCTGATGCAAATCGCCGCCCGCGTCATCGGCAATGACGCGGCAATTACGATCAGCGGCGCTTCTGGCGGACAATTTCAACTAAACATCATGATGCCCATGATGGCCGACACCACGTTGGAAAGCGTGGGACTGCTGGCTGGCGGCACAAACGCTTTTGTGGAGTTCTGTGCGGCTGAAATGCAAGCCAACATCGAGCAATGCGAATCGTTCGTTGAACAGAGCCTGTCGATGATCACCAGCCTCAATCCCTACATTGGCTACGAAAAGGCGGCGAAGCTGGCCAAGGAAGCGTTCGCCAGCGGAAAAACGATTCGCGAACTTTGCATTGAGCAAAAGATTCTACCCGAAGAGACTCTTAACGAGGCACTTGACCCCATGCGCATGACCGAACCCCAGGAATAATTTGTTCGGTCTGTGACAGCATTTCCAAGGAGGGAACCATGAACTGGATTATTCGGCTGTCATCGTTGTTGCCCGCGCTCGTAGTTTTCGCCGTCAGCGGCGCGATCAGCATTGGCGTGGCCCAAGATAATACCGACCAAAAACAACGGATTGACCAACTGGCCACCCGCGCCAAGTCGGCCAGTTCGGCTGCGGAAATGACGGAAATTATCCAGCAATGCGCGTCATTGTTGACCGAACCGTTGACCGACCCAAAACACCGTCGTTACGTGGAAGCGCTCAAAGCATGGGCCCATAACCGGAGGGGCGAGTCCCGAATGGAATTGGCGCAACAGCTAAGTCGCGTCAAAAACGTCGAGCAGGCCGACGAAGCCACGTCCAAAGCATTTGCCGATTTTGAACGGTCCATTGAACTTGATCCCAAGCGGTGGAAAGCGATTTTGAATCGAGGCGCCCTCAAGTGCACGTTGGGCGGATACGAAGCGGCCGTAAAGGACTTCTCGAAGGTAATTGAATTAAAGCCGGACTGCGTGAACGGTTGGTTCAATCGAGCCGAGACGCGATATGCGTTGAAAGAGTTCGAAAAGGCGCTCAAAGATTACGAAAAAACCATCGAACTAAGCCCCGATGATGCGCAGGCAATGACCGGCCGCGCGCATACGCTGTTGAACCTGGGTCGGACGGCACAAGCATTATCCGACTATGAAGCAGTGGCCAATATGAAACCCGACAGCGCTCGGGCACTGGCCAATCGCGGCGACGTATTACAACTGGTCGGTGAGTTTGGCCGGGCGCGGCAGGATTACGAGGCGGCCATAACGATCCAGCCGCTGGGCGTCTTTCAGCAAAAACTCGCCTGGTTGTTGGCGACCTGCCCGGACAAGGAACATCGGCAGCCGCTGAATGCATTGCGGCTCATTCAACAAGCGATCAAAACAGATGGACCCTCGGCAGATTATCTCGATACGTTGGCTGCGGCCCTGGCAGCCAGCGGCGATTTCGAGGCCGCGCAAACCGCTCAGCGGCAGGCAATTGATTTGGCAGGCGACAACCCGCAATTCCAGCAGCGCCAAGCCATGTATCGGAAAAATCAGGCCTTTCAGCAGCAAGTATTGCGCTGAGAGAAGTTCATCCAAGACATCACCAATGAACCCAAGCTTGTCGATCCGCCAGCAACCAATCCGGCAAGCCTTCCAGTTCTTGCTCATCGGGTGGTCCAGTTAGCCGGCGCGGGCCGTCCCCGGTTAAGGCGACGGTGTGTTCAAAATGGGCGCTTAGCGAATGATCTTTGGTAATCGTAGTCCAATGATCGCCAAGTTGCCGCAACTGGTGCGTACCCACGTTAACCATCGGTTCGATCGCCAGCACCACGCCGGGTCGCAAATCAAAATCTTCTTTCTCAGCCCACTGCCGGTCGAAGTAATTGGGAACCTGGGGCGGTTCGTGCATGTCCTGTCCAATGGCGTGTCCCACCATGCTGCGGACCACGGCAAATCCTGAATCCTCCACGTATAGCTGCATTTCCTTGGCGATTTCGCTCCACCACTGCTTTTTACCCATCAATTCAATTGCCAAATCTAATGTCCCGCTGGTGACTTGCAACAGTTTTGCGGCTTTGCCCGAAACGCTTCCCACCGGGTGCGTCACTGCGGCGTCGCCGCACCAGCCACCGATTCTGCAACCCGTGTCGATGCTGACGATGTCACCTTCGGCCAATATGCGATCGCCGGGAATGCCATGCACGACTTCTTCATTGACTGAAATACACGTGACGGCAGGGAAAGGCGTTTTGCCGGGATACCCCAAAAACAAAGGCGTTGCCCGCGCGGACGCAAAAATGTCGGCGACCGCTTGATCCAACTCAGCCGTCGTTACCCCCGGCCGGATCAGGCGTGCCGCCGCCTGGTGAGCTTGCCAAACCAGCAACCCTGCCCGGCGCATCAAATCGATTTCACGTCTGGAACGCAACACGCGACGCCGGGTTTGATTCGTCGGTGATGCCATCGGGTATCCGGTTAAACGCGGCTTCGCTTCGGTTTATAAATTTCGGTGGCCGTCCCGTAGTAAACTTCGCCGGCGTTCATCAACGTTTCACTGAGCGTCGGATGCGGGTGGATCGACTCGGTCACATCGCGGACTTCACAACTCATTTCGATCGCCAGCACCGCTTCGGCAATCAACTCACCTGCGCCGGTTCCGACGATGCCACAGCCGATCACGCATTCCGTTTCCGGGTCGATGATCCACTTGGTCAATCCATCGGTTCGGCCATTGGCGATTGCCCGCCCGCTAGCCTGCCACGGATAGACGGCGACTTCCACATTTCGACCTTCCGCTTTGGCTTCGTCCTGGGTGACACCGGCCCAAGCGATTTCGGGATCGGTAAACACCACAGCAGGGATCGCCCGTTTGTCGAACGACACGTTTTTGCCGATGATCGCTTCGACGGCCAGGCGGCCCTCGTGCGTGGCTTTATGAGCCAACATCGGCTCGCCGGCGGCGTCGCCGATTACAAAAATCCCGGAGTCGTCGGTGCGCAGTTGATCGTCATGCAAGATAAATCCGCGGTCGTCCGTTTTACATTGCGTGTTTTGCAGCTGCAGAGATTCGGTGGCCGGCTTGCGGCCAACGGCCACCAGTACGGCGTCGTATTTTTTGGCGCCGAATTCACCAGGTCCCTCAAACGCCACTTCGACCTGGGAGTCACGCATCCCCAGTCCGCCCACCTTGGTATTGAGGTAGATTCGATCTTCGAACAGGCCCTTTAACCTTTTCTCCAGCGGGCGAACCAGGTCGCGGTCGGCGCCGGTCAATAATCCGTCCAGTAATTCCACGACACTTACCTGAGTTCCCAGGCTGGCGTAGACGGTACCCATTTCCAGGCCAATGTATCCGCCGCCGATGACCAGCATTGTTTCGGGGATTTCGCGCAGTTCCAGGGCGCCGGTTGAGTCAAAAACCTGCGGGCTCCCGATGTCGAAGGCGGCCGGCATCGCTGGAACGCTTCCGCTGGCGATGATGCAATGGTCGAACGTCAGCCGCCGATCGTCTGGAATTGACTCGTGATCGCCTTGCAGCGAAAGCGTGGTGGAGTTTTCGAACGCTGCCCTGGCATGGATTACCGTCACGTTGCGGCGTTTGGCCAGTTGAGCCAATCCGCCGGACAGCGTGGTAATGACCTGTTCTTTCCGCGCACGCAGTTGCTCCAGGGCAATTTGGGGCTGGCCAAAATCAATGCCCCAATCGTGCTGCATTTCGCCCACTTCGGAGATGACCCGGGCCACGTGCAATAAGGCTTTCGACGGGATACACCCGCGCAATAAACAGGTGCCGCCCAGCCTGGGTTCGGCTTCGACCAGGGTTACTTCCAATCCTTCATCGGCTGCAAGAAATGCTGCGGCGTAACCTCCAGGTCCGCCACCAATCACCACCAGAGAAGCATGCATGATGGAATCCTATAAAAAAAGGCAAGCCGAAAATGGCTTGCCAAGATGATGGATTATTCGCCACGTACCTCGACCGTCAGTAACCATTGGTTAACGCGACAGGAACTCAACCACGGTATTGACGTCGACCGGCAAACTGATATCCGATGGACTGGGAACTCCTTGGACCGTGGCCGTCATTGATTCATTATCAAATGCGACCCATTCCAACCCGGCTCCTTCAACGCCGATCGCCATAATGCCTTGGTATAAATCGCGGACTTTGGACTTTGGTTTGACCGTCACGACATCACCGGGGCGCAGCTGATAGGATGGTTTGTCGACCTTGATGCCGTTGACGCGAAAGTGGCCATGCGCCACGCCTTGCCGAGCCTGGCATCGCGTCTTAGCCAACCCGACTCGGCGAATAACGTTGTCCAGACGCCGCTCGCACATCAAGAGCATTTGCTCGCCCGTATTGCCTTTTTGACGAGTTGCCTTGTCAAAATACCGACGCAATTGGCGCTCACCCAAACCGTAATAGTGCTTGATTTTCTTTTTCTCCATCAAAGCACTACCGTAGTTTGACGGCCGTTTGGGACGGGTGTGCATGCCCGGCGGCTGGTTGCGACGTTCCAGCGCCTTGGAAGCCCCGTTTGACTCGTAAATCAAGGAACTCAGCCGCCGGTTAATCCGAGCTTTGGGTCCCGTATATCGCGCCATCGGAAATTGCTCCAAACGATTCGATTCTCAATCCGCAAAAAAAATCGACCGCCTGAGAGCGGACGATTGCTGTTGTCAAATTACTCGGCGGACAGCCGAGGCAAAAAATTATCGCCAATCGGCCGTTGATTCACAAGGGGTAAATCCTG
Source organism: Pirellulaceae bacterium (assembly GCA_041599835.1). Lineage (GTDB taxonomy): Bacteria > Planctomycetota > Planctomycetia > Pirellulales > Pirellulaceae > CAJQPP01. The sequence continues at coordinate 262 of JBFILF010000190.1, read as the reverse complement.
GGCCCGGCCCAGCTGAACCAAGGGCGACGCAGACAGCAGTTTGGCGGCTACCGCGGATTAAGAATGAATCCGCCGCGTCACGGACAAAAAACAACGGGGGCGCGTTTAGAGGCCCCCGTTAAATATTGGTGTCAACTGATCGGCGGGAATCAAAAGTACACTCGCGTGTGCACTCAATCGACCTTTTGTCCGCCGGAATGTTCCGTTGGCTGTTCGCCAGCCGGGCCACCCAACTTTTGATCCTTCAACGACTTGTCAACCT
>JBFILF010000189.1:0-9505 GCA_041599835.1 Pirellulaceae bacterium | reverse complement strand
TTGCGGCAACAAGCCGATCAAATCAAAGCCGCCATGGGCAGTGTGCCCGGAGTCAAGGACCTGCAAGTCGAACAACAGGTGATGATCCCGCAGTTGCGAATCGCGCTGGATGGGTCGCGGTTAAAACAATATGGGTTGACGCGCGGTGATGTCACCGAGTTCGTGGAAACCGCCATGAATGGCAGGGTGGTTTCGGAAGTGCTCGAGGGCCAGCGCAAATTCGATTTGCTGGTTCGATTGGCCGAACCATTCCGCGAGGACTTGCAAACGATCCGGCGACTCAGCATCAACTTGCCGGCAGGCGGCTCCACCAAGCTGGAAAATGTGGCGCGGATCTATCGTGACGCCGGTCCCAATACGATTAACCGCGAACAAGTTCGCCGTCGCGTCGTGGTGCAATGCAATGTCGGCGACCGCGGCCTGGTCGACGTGGTGGAAGACATCAAACAGCTGTTGGCCCCAATCGAAGCGGACATGCCCTCCGGCTATTTCGTGGAATACGGCGGTCAATTTGAAAGCCAACAATCCGCGTCGCGGATGATTTCGATTCTGTTTGTGATCTCACTGGCGGGAATCCTGCTCATCCTGTTTTCGATGTTCGGCAGCCTGAACCTGGCCCTGCAAGTGATGGTGGCCTTGCCCATGGCGTTTATCGGCAGCGTGGCGGCACTGTACGTCACGGGGCAAACGTTGACAGTCGCCGCCATGGTCGGATTCATATCACTGTGCGGCATCGCTTCGCGCAACGGAATTCTGTTGATCAATCACTACCTGCATCTCGTCAAATACGAAGATGAGTCGTGGAATCGCCAAATGATCGTGCGGGCGGGCCAAGAACGATTGGCACCGGTGTTAATGACGGCGTTGACCTCCGGCATCGGATTAATTCCGCTAGCCCTGGCGGCCGGTGAACCGGGGAAGGAGATTCTTTATCCCGTGGCCACTGTAATTATCGGCGGATTGCTGACTTGCACGTTGTTGGAGTTTCTGGTTCGACCGGCCCTTTTTTGGACTTTCGGGACCGGCTCCGCCCGCCGGGTCTGTCAAAGATTCGCCGATCAGATAGAACTGATTGCTTACCACAAGGAGTCTGGCAGCCAGGGCGCGTCGCCGGAAACCGCAACGCAGTCCGGAGGGAATCGGGATTAACCGATGTCGGCAGGGCACATTATCAAGACAAAAAACCAAAAGGAGTAAAGACATGTTTAACCTCAATCGACTAAGGCCCGTGGCGGTCGCCATCGGAATCATTTGCCTGATTAGCGCCGGCTGCAATGCTCCGGAAACCGGCGCCGGTGCCGGTTCGCCGGACAAGTCAACTGCCGCCAGCGGTCATTCACACACCGCCCCGCATGGGGGCCATCTGATTGACCTGGGACGCAGCCACAAATACCACGCGGAAATTCACGACAACCACGATACTGACGTGATCACCGTCTACGTTCTGGATCAGGATCTGAAGCCACTGTCGATCGATCAACCCAGTGTATCGCTGGTCGTGACCGCGGCCGGCCAGACCGAGACGTTTGAACTGGCGGCCAACGAAGGAACCACTTCGGAGTTTTCCTCAAAGGACAAAGCACTGATTGGTTACATTGACAGTGAAGACCTGGAAGGCAAGCTGCGCGTGACGATTGATGGCAACCTGGTCACCGGCACGTTCGGGCATTTTCACGATCACGGCCATATGCACGGTGACGACGGCCACGACCAGGCAAACGATTGACACCGCTGCCTCAAAACGGCACGTTGATCGCTTCGCATAAAAAGCGCACAAAGGGCTTACTAGACGAAAACGCGCTGGCCACGTCGTCGATAAACTTGGGCGCGGTGACCGCTTTGGCGGTTAGCGGCTTGACGGCGATAAAATCTTTTCGTTTCAAATCGTCGATCAGCGGGTGGTCCTTGTCATAGCCGCGGGGCGGCGTTTTCAGCTGGTCACCGGCCAGGTCAAAATGCGCCCGGAACGTTTTGTTGTCGCGGACCCGTTTCCACTGGGCGGGCGATTCGTCTATCGCGCCGCGGATCGACTTGAGCGACTGGCTGTCCGGATGCCAAATGCCGACGCCCAAAAAACATTGTTGGGGTTCCAGGTGCACGTAGAAACCGGGGCAGTGCACATCGCCACCCATTTCGTGTCGAAAGTGTATGCCAACGTTGGTTTTGTAGGGCCTCTTGTCTTTGGAGAAACGGGTGTCGCGGTAAATCCGCATCACCGAACCACCCACCCGCTTGGGCAGGGCCAGGAAAAACGGCGAGATTTGTTTTAGCCGCGGCTCAAATGCTTCCACAAATGAGAGGGCCGGAAACAGGACATCGTTTTCGTATCGGCCTTTGTTTTTGTTGAACCATTCGCGCTGGTTGTTGCCGTTCAAATCGGTGAGGAACTTGACCAGGGACGCATCGAAACCGGTAAATGATTTGGCAGCCATGTCAGGGGCACTTATTCAGAACCAGAAACGCAGCCTCACAGCAGTTCGGCTCACAACAGTTGGTCCAGTTGTTCGACCAGCTCGTTGAATTTCGTCATCGCTGCATCAATCGGCGCGGGCGATTCCAGGTCGACGCCGGCGTCGCGCAGCAATTCCAACGGGAATTTGCTGCAGCCGCCCTTGAGAAATCCTAAGTATTGTTCCAGCTCTGGCGATCCCCCGTTCAACACGCGTTGGCTCAGGGCGATAGCGGCCGACAAGCCGGTGGCGTACTTGTAAACGTAAAACGACCGATAGAAGTGCGGGATGCGCAGGCATTCCAGTGACAACGGCTGATCCAGGACAAAATCCGGCCCGAAGTAATCTTCCAACAATTTGCGATAAGTGGTTTTGAGCGCGTCGACCGTCAACGGCTCACCCGCTTCGACCATCTCGTGAGTGATTTTTTCGAACTCGGCGAACATGGTTTGACGCACAATCGTTGCCCGGATGTCGTCAATTTCATTATTGACGAGGTAGGCCCGCTCGCGATCATCGGCGGCCTGATCGAGCAAATGCCGCGTCAACAGTTGCTCGTTAAACGTGCTGGCGACCTCCGCGACAAAAATCGTGTAATGATGGTATTCGTATGGCTGGTGCTTGACGGAAAACCAGGTGTGCATCGAATGCCCGGCTTCGTGGGCCAGCGTGAACACGTCGCGCAGCACCTCCGGTTTGTAGTTCATCATGATATACGGTTGACCGTCGTAGGTGCCGTAGCTGAATGCGCCGCTTTGTTTGCCCTGGTTGGGATACCGGTCGCACCACCGGCCCGACAAACCGTCGTTCAGCACCCGGCAATACTCCGGTCCCAGCGGCGCCAGCGCGTCGACGATGGTGCCGGCGGCCTGCGCCCAGTCGTGGTGTTTTTCGATTTCGCTGAGTATGGGCACGTAGGTGTCGTAATGGTGAATCTCGTCCAAATTCATTTTGCGCCGCCGCAAGTCATAAAACTTGTGCACCGCGGGCAAGTGTTTGCGGACGGTGGCGATCAAGTTGTCATAAACCGAAAGTGGCACATCGTCGACGTACAAGGCCGCCTGCAGACAACTGTCGTAACCGCGGGCCCGAATGTAGTAAACGTCCTTCAACACGGAACCGTGCAGCGTGGCGGCCAGCGCATTTTCGTGTCCCACGAACTGTTCGTAGAATTGCTCGAAAGCGGAGCGGCGCACGTCGCGATCGGGCGATTCCAGCAGTTGGCTGTAGGTGGCTTGCGTCAGCTCGATCTGCTCGCCTTTTTCGTTTTTAACCGTGCCAAACTTGAGATCGGCGTCCAGCAATTGTCGAAACACCTTGCCGGCCGTTCCCGCCATTTCGCCTTGCATCGCCAGCAATTGTTCTTCGCGATCGCTCAACGTGTACTTTTTGAAGCGGAGCAACCGCTCCACCAACAGCTTGTACGGCCGCATCTCGTCGGCGGCCAGGAACTGCGCAATGTCGGCGTCGGGAATCGACAGGATCTCGGGGCGGATGAAACTGGCCGCCTCGCTGGCCCGGGTGACAATGTTTTGAAACCGCCCCAACATTCGCTGATAAGTGCTGTCGGTTTGATCCTCAGCCGTCTTGAGATAAGCGTAATTGGCCAGACGGTCAGCCAGTCGTTCCGTATCGCTGTCGTATTTGAGGCACTCGGCCAGCCGATCGGCACCTTGGCCCAACGACCCTTTGAACGTCTCGTAACCGCCAATGCGGCCCTGCAATGATTGCAGCGCCGACTCCCACGCGTCGTCGTCGGCAAACAACTTAGACAGGTCCCAAGTGTCTTCGGTGTTGATTTCCGATCGCTTGGGCAATCGAATCACGTTTTCCGTCAGTGTGTCCGGCATGAATGACTCTCGATAAACCAGGTGACTGCCCGATTATGCCAAAACAGACCGGCGGCCCCCACCGGGGTACAGAGCAGTGAGTGAACCGTGTCGCGCAGCGAGCAAAGCGTGGTGGCCGGGGCGCTATTTCTTGCGGCGAATGGGTTCGTTTTGCGAATAGTCGATTTGCTTGCTTTCCTGCACTTCAAAGGTTCCATCCGACATCCAGTACAGAATCTTCTTAGCGATCAGATGGCCGCGATTGGATTGGCCGGGACGCTGAAACCACAATTCGGCGTTAGCCCGTCGCGGCGCTTCGATCACAATTTGGTCGTTTTGTTGGTTATAGCTGATTCGCTCCGCGGTGGCTTCAAACTGGTTGCCTTTGGCACGAGCTTCGCCGGTGGCGATCATTTCCACGTTTGATTCGACGCCATCACCGGGTGACCATTGCGCCAGGACCAGTTGCTGGCAATCCAGCACAACGCTGCGACCACCGGGCCGATTTAGCTGGCGCGAGTTTGGCGTACTGTTCCAGTCGTCGAGGCCGTCGTAGTGTGCGTGGACGTTGCCGATAAACGTGAGCTGTTTCCGCTCAAGATTACCCAATAACGATTCGCCGAAATCGATTTTCACGTAATCGATTTCTCGATCGGGATCCAGCAACGGCAACGGAGTCGTCTTCTGAGATGCCAACTGGGTGGGCGTGGCACCGGGCGGCGGGCGGGTCGATGTCCCGGCCAGTTGTCGAATCGTCAGGGACCCGGGTCCGGTGCAACGGGCGCTGTCGGCGGCTACGTCGAATTCCGCTTGCGGTGCAATGATTTCGTGACTGGAGATTAGTTTTCCGGATGCATCGTAGGTACTGGAGACGAGCAGCAGGGCCGATCGATGGGCGTCGGCCTGTGCTTGCTGAAATCGTTGCTGGCCCGGATCGAGTTGGCCAACCATGACCATCGATTCCGCTTGGAATTCGGATTGGTCGACCGTCGATTTGGAATCGGCGAAGTCCACGCGCTGGTTCAAAACCAGTGACAGCGCGCCACACTCGGTTGTGGTCACCGTGGTCTGTTGGGTTTCCCGATCCTCCTGTCGCGTCTCCGATTTGACGTCGGTTTCGAAATAGATCTGTTGGCCGTCAAAAATCATTCCCCCGCGCCAGTCGACTTGCGTGGTACCGGCGCGCAAGGATGCCGCTGGCGATCCGTCCGCCGCTGGCTCGGCCAGCAGCGTCATGTCGCCCGGTCCTTCGATCCACAGTCGATTCGTTCGTTGATCGAGTTGAATATTGGGACCGGTCAGCGTTAAACCGCGAGAACGAACGGAGGCGGGGCCGGCATCGCCGGAGCCCGACACAAACACGCGGTACAGGTCTTCGGTTTCGGAAATGGCGCGCAGCTTGTGTCCGCGCAGTTCCAGTTGCGACGGGCCGGATTGGCCGGTATTTCTTTGTTCGACCGCGACGTCGCCCACGACCGTCAATTCCTCGACGGCGCCGAAATCGGAACCGCCGCGCATTTTCATTTGCACCTGGTTGCCAACGAAGTGGATTTTGGACGGCGGCCGATGGTGGGGGGGCTCGACCGGTTGCTCCATCCCGCCAGTTGGCTGCTCTCCTCCTGTTGCGCTGGCTTGCCACACGGCATCTGATTCTTGTAGAGAAGTACGGAAACCGCCGGGCAAGTGCAGCCGCAAGTTATGGTGGCGTTGCGCGGCGCGGTTGAGCAACGGTTCGGGCCGGGGCCAAAACGCGGCCGCTTCTCCGCACTTGCCATCGAGCCGCGCGGATTGGATTTGAACTTGGCCCTCCGCGAACAGTTTCGCCGGGGCAAATGACCATTTGCTGTTCGGTTCGGTGTCAGCGGTCGTACCAGCGGGAATCTCCCAAACCCACAAATGCAGCTGGCGCGCCGCCAGCGCCACGTCGTTGATTTGGACTTGGGCGCCGTCCAGAGACATGACTTTTTTGTCGCCGTCCGGCTGCAGTGACAGCTGCTGTTGCCAGCGGCAGGTCACGGCGTCCTGCTCGGCGGTCGGCAATTGCTCCAGTCGGCCCGGCCCTTGCAACAACGCAGTGCCCAACCGGCCGTCTTCGGTAAAGGTGTAATGAATTTGAGGCGACTCAATTCGCTGTCCGTCTCGCGTCAACAGTACCCGTCCATTACTTTGCAGGAATACGCGCCGCTGCTGGATGTCGTACTCCAACCGCTCGGCAGTCACCTGGGCATTGCGGCTGCGCGCCGTCAACACCACCGGCGTTCCGGCAGCAACGATCTTGTTGATTTGAATGGGCGGCAATCGATCAGACAGCGACGGTTCAGCGTCGACAGGCACTGCATTGGTGTCGTGGCGGGCGAAGTAAACCGCCAGTTGATCGCAGACCAGTTGATCGCCGCTACCGTCGGCCGCAACAGCGGCGACTTTTTTCGAAAACGTTGCCACCAGCTGCGCGGCGTCAAACACGAACGGGCCCTGGCAACTAAGATTCAACGAACGATGGCGATCGCCCAACAAATCATCCGACGACGGCGATTCCTGGGGACCTTCTCGATGCAAATGCAGCTGGTCCAGCTGGGCCAATTCGATTCGCTCAATACCAGCAAATGACGGTTGGAAGGCAGTCGACTGTAGATCGGGATTGGCCAGGTCGATGACCAGGTGACGACCGCGGCCCTGATTTGGGCCGAAACGGAACACGGCTTCGTACAGCGTAAAGATTCTTTCCGGCGAGACTTGTACGTTTTGCGTTACCAGCGCGATGGAATCGTCGCGGTGCGGCGTGGTGGCTTGGCGAAACAGTTGTACTTCGCCCTTTAATTGACCGCTGATCAGCTGGCCCATGTCACCCGTCAGTGAAAGTGGCCGCTCGAATTTCAACAAGGCACCTTGCGGTGCCCGCAACACGATGGGTGGTGTTGCCGTTTTTTGTTCGTTCCCTTCGCCGCGGGACTGGCTGTCGGTATAGATCACCATCGACAAGGGTTTCAGTTCCACCGACCCATCATCGCGCCGATCGTAGTCTTGAAACAGAATCTTGCCTTGTTGGGTTTCCAGGATAATGCATGGCTGCAGCTCCCAGCTGCCATTGGGAAACAGCCCATCCAGTTTTTGGCGGATTACCTGGTCATCACGCGGCATCACCGGCGCCGGGGCCGTTCCCCGGCTGATCCGGGAGCCTTCGATTTGTGGAACCACCAACGTCGCGTACAGCGCGTAGGCGCACATCGTAACGACCAGGGTGATGATGTATCGAGATACCGCCGATCCGAAGCGGGGCCGCTGCACGTCCATGTACCTTCAACTGCCTGATTAACGAAGCTGACTAGGAGCCCCGGTATTGCTGCAGGACTTCATCCCAACGATCCTGAGTTTTAAGCAACATCTCGACTAATTCACGCACTGCCCCTTGTCCGCCCGCCAACTTGGTCACATGGTGTGCGGCCGCTTTGACTTCGGCCGTCGCGTCGGCGACCGCCACGCCCAGCCCAACGTTTGTCATCAATTGCAGGTCTGTCAAATCGTCACCGACATAACAGATTTGCTCAAACGACAAACCATGCTCCTGCATGATCTGCTGGGCCACCGGCAATTTGTCGGAAAAACCTTGCCTAATTAAGTCGACACCCAACTCCTGCCCCCGCATTTTCACGATATGGCTAGACCGCGCCGTCAACAATCCAAATTGGCCACCGGCGTTTTGCCACAACCGGATGCCCAATCCGTCTCGCACGTGGAACGTTTTGGATTCAATGCCCTGGTTGTCGAAAACGATGCTGCCGTCGGTCAACACTCCATCTACGTCACACAGGATCATCTGGATCGATTGAATCCTCTGTTCAATTTTCATGGGTCCGGAAATGCTATGCGGTGCATTCAAATGACAAAAAAGGGGAGGTGCAGCGGATTCTAGTGGCAAGCAGGTCAAGCCACAATGTCACGGCTGCTAGCAAGGCCTCAAGGAACGAGAAGCCACGGTGCCATATGCCGGGTTCCCGGCACGGCAGCGGGCTAACGATAGCCCAAAGGCGACCAGCGTAACCCAGACGCCCAAAGAAACGCCGGTTGCGGTTGCCACCCAGATCATCTGTCCGGTGGCAAACATCAACAACACCAGGCACAGTGGCAGGCCAAGAACCAGCGGCCGATCCACGCCGCCTTTGCCAAGTTGTAATGACACTAGCACGGTCGGCAACATCAACACGGTCAAATCGTAAACATAGAAATGGGGAGACACCAGGATCGTCCCCAACACCATGGCCGAAAATTGAATTGGGAAACGCTCACCGGCCGGTTCCAACTTGCCGAGAAGCAGGCTGAATACGCCGGCGACGATTCCCAGCGTGGCTATTGCCGCGGCCCACTTGGCCACCAGCGGCGAAGCGAACAGCAGCTGACAAGCACTCCACAGCGAGAAACCCTGCTCCAGTTGGTATCCGCCGCTCTCCATGTAATTGCCCATTCCTAAACAAACGTCGACAAACTGCCGGCAGACATCCATTCCCAGTAACCCGCATAAGCCAAGCTGTATGGCCAGCGTCACACCACAACCGGCCACAAACGACCATTGACGTTTCAGCAGCATGAACAGACCAATCAACAACGCCAAGTGAGGCTTAAAGGCGATCAGGGCAAAGATGGCGCCAGCGGCCAGGTGTCGTTGTGTTTTGAGCAGCCAAAACGTGGCCGTCAAAATCAACAATAGCAGCGTTCCCTTTTGACCGGTCGTGAGGCTGATGATGACGGGATAACTGATGCAGAAAACCGGCATCCACCAGGCGTCTGGAAACAGCTTGCGCAACAACCACAACGCGGCGACAAGTGACGCGGTCATCAGCAACAGCCAAATGATCGCCGCCGCTTGATACGGCAGCATGGCCAAGGGAGCGCACAGTAAATACCAAAACGGCGGATAGACCACCGGGAAATAACGTTGCGTGTCCCAGCGGAAACCCAACGTCGCGGCATCGTGCTGCCGGCGGCGTGACGCGTCGAGATCGTACAGTTCGTCGGCGTTGCCAGTAACGATCGCTCGGCCGCCTACCCATTCCTGCAGGAAATCACCGCCGTACGGATCGGAACGGCTCAGGCCCGTTGCATCCCAATTGGGGGCCAGGCTAATGATCGTCACAGCCAGCACGCTCGGCACCACCGCCAGCAACCAACCTCGGGCGACCCGCGGACCTTCCGGGCATGTGGCAAAATGTGAAGAATCCTGTGGCATACCGC
>JBFILF010000188.1:0-9634 GCA_041599835.1 Pirellulaceae bacterium | reverse complement strand
CTAATGAACACGACAGCGCCAGCATTTGCACGGCTCGTTTTCCCAGCATGACCACGGCTTGGTTGATCGAAGCTATTTCTCTCCCGGTGCCAACAAGGGGCGAATTGCAGTACTTGATCAGTTTGGCGGTTAACGTCGGATCGGCGCTTATGACCTTGGTAAGATCCGCCAGGGACGAGGATTCAGATCGATCCAATTCGAGGATTTTTAAGGCCACGCTCGGCGGCGACGGCAATTTTTCAGCTCTGACCACTTGATCAATCAGCTTTTCGCTTGAAGGACAGTTCAAGTCGGCGCTCCGATAAAGATGAATCCGGGAGGTGTGCCTATCCGTTAATCGTGGCCCCGAAGTCTGACTTGCTGGCAATTCGAGACGATTAATGGGGTAGTGCCGAATTTGGGAAAAGAACCGTCATAACCGGCATTTCTGTGATGCCTCGTCTGCGGCAGGTCGCGACAATATCGCGTGACACTCGTCCGATGCTTTTGCCACGCGGCGCGGATCTCGGCTTTTGCGATTCAAGCGGAATGGTAAATTAAAGACTGTCACGCACCATTGGATTGTTGAATCTATGGCCTATTTTTCAAAACTTTCCGAGGACGAGCAGCTGGTGGTACGGCGCTCGCTGGAATTGATATTCGAGTATTTCGATCTGGACTTTCACAAACGGGTGGGGGTTTCCAAAGCAGAAATGCAACAAGTGATCGACGCATGGCCGGAAATTGACGATCTCGACGACGATTCAGTGGCCAGCATTGCCATCAACAATACGCTAAACGAGTTGCTACACGGCGTGAGCATTACCGACGACGAATGCCGGGACAAAATCGGAGTTGATTACGTCGATCTGTTGCGAATCTACAAAAAGTGGGCCAGTTTACGCGGCTGGGATCGCACCGGCGTTCGCTAGCCCATTTACTCAAACTCGAAGCCCCCGCCGACATCCTGACGGTGTAACGGCAAACCCTGGGCCAATGGCGTGACGGTTCAACGCCCAGTCGCAAGCGTCGGCCCAAAAAATTGTTAGGTCATCGCCGCGTCGTGATAGCATAGCGCCTCTGATGACGCGTCTCTGAGTAGTGGTGCGGGTATCCCGTAAACCACGAGCCACCGCAATCAATTCGACTTGTCCAGCGGTATTAATTCAGCTAATTAGGGCCGGCTGAAAGCACCCGGGGGGCGATGTACCGAATTCCGGACCTTCCAGAACCAAAGTCACACTGATTTCGTAGTTTGCCTCGACGATCTTACCATTACCCAAGGAAGGACCGCGCGACGGACCGCGCTGTGATGAGCATTCGACCTATTTTTCTTTGGAAGGCGCTAGTGCTGGGCGTCGCCACGTTGGCGACCGGTTGTATGTCGCCCCGATTCGAACCGGTCGATCATGCTTTACTCGAAACCATTCGATTTCAAAGCGAGACCGTCGACATCGCCGCCGATCCACTGGCCTTGTCGCCGACCGACTCCATTCGACTGGATGAGTCAATTTCGCCAGGCAGCGCTGCCAGCATAATCAAGGAAGTACTCATCACCGGCAACCAGACTCTGCCGGAACACCGCATATTGCGGCAAATCAGGACGCGACCAGGTCGATATTTCGATCCCGACGTGCTGCAGCAGGATGTCGATCAGTTGTGGCAAATGAAATCAATTCGCCGCGTTAATGGTCCCTACGTGGATCAACAGTCCGACGGCGTGATTATCACGATCGACATTGTGGAACGATTGTATATTGACGAAGTCAGGTTTGTTGGTAACCGGGGCATTACCGATCGTCAGCTGAAGCAGGAAACGGGACTACGTGGGGGCCAGCCGCTGGACCTCCAGGCTGTCCGGATGGCCAAACATCGCATCGAAGACTTTTACCGCGAAAAGGGGTATCCAAAAACCCAGGTCACCATCATGGAAGGCGACCAAATCGAGGATCGCAAAGTGATCTTCCTGATTCACGAGGACAATTTGCAGCGGGTATGGAATGTGTCGTTTGAAGGCAACACGATTGCCAGCGATGCGCGGTTGAGAAACTTTATCAAAATGAAACCAGGCATCCTGTGGCTGGTTGGCGGCAAAGTCAATCGCCGGGAAATAAAACAGGATATCTTGCGGCTCACGTCTTACTATCGCAGCCTGGGGTTTTTTAACGCAAAAATCGGACGGGAGTTGATTGAAAACGACTCCGGTTCATGGCTAACGATCCGCTACGTGATCAACGAAGGGCCCCGTTATCGCGTCCGCAGCGTTGCGTTTGTCGGCAATGAAAAATACTCGACGGAACAGCTGATGTCTATCGTCAAACTCAAACCCAGCGACGGTGAGGCGCCGGAATTTAATTCCGCCAAAATGAATTCCGACGTGACCAGTCTGATCGACCTGTACGGAAGCCAGGGTTATGTCGCGGCAGATGTTCAGGCCGAGCCCCGCTTTCTGGAGACACCTGGTGTGTTGGACCTGGTGTACAAGATCCAGGAAGGCAAACAATACCGTGTCGGTAACATCAACGTATTAATCGACGGCGACTATGGCGTGACACAATGGCAAGTCGTCATGAATCGAATCGGACTGCGACCGGGAGACCTGCTGGATACCCGTAAACTGAGAAACAGCGAATCCAGGTTGTTGCGCGCGCAACTGTTTGCCGACGGTTCGCCCAGCGCGCCTGGAAACCCACCTCGGATTGTCGTGCGGCCTCCCGATTTGGATGACTTCGAGCCCGGTCGCCTGATACGGTAATTGATATCCCCAAACTCGGCCGACAAAATTTTCGCTAAACCAAAACATGCAACAACGAGCTTTAAACGTAATCGGTTGGATCGGCACCACATCGCTAATGGCATTGGCGTGTGGTTGCGCCAGCAACTCGCCGCGGTGGATTGAGCAACCGTGGACGCCGCTAGCCAACGTCGGTGCCGTTGCCCCCGCCAACGTGTCGGTCGCCCCATCTTCTGACGGGAACGCTTTGCTGGTTGCCAGACCCACGGTCCAATCCGCGTCGGCTGTTCGCGACAATTCGGAAATGGCACAACAACCTCAATCCGCTCCACATCAACGGCCCGGCCAACCGCAGCAAGTCGTCCGGGGTCAGGACGGTGGCTACCCGTTGAATAACGGCCCACCACCCCAGGGCACGGTGGTTCCTCCGCCTACCAATGGCGGAACCTACGTGCCAGCGCCCGACAACCAATACCCGCAATTGTTAATACCACCGGCCCAAGTACCGACACCTCAAGTCGGCGCGCCCAACGAGTTATTGCCCTACGTCCAGCAGCCGCCACCGATGGGCAACGAATCGCTGCCGCAGAACTTTGCCGACATCGATGTGCTGGTGAGCGAAGCTCAGACCGGCCGGCTGACGTTCGGTGCCGCTTACAACTCCAACAGCGGACTGGTGGGCCAGATAATCGTCGATGAAAGAAACTTTGATATCTGGGGATTCCCGCGAAGTTTTCGCGATATCGTCGACGGCACCGCCTGGCGAGGTCGGGGACAGGGGTTTCGGCTGGAACTGGTACCAGGCAACGAAGTCCAGCGCTACCTCGTCAGTTTTACCGAACCATACCTGTTTGATTCGCGGATCAGTTTCAGCGCCAGCGGCTACTTTTTCGATCGGCGGTATTTTGACTGGGACGAACAACGGTTGGGCGGCCGGTTGGCGCTTGGCTACCGGTTAACGCCAGATTTGTCGGTCAGCGTGGGCACGCGCATGGAAAACGTCGACGTTCACGATCCGCGTGTGCTTACGTCGCCTGAACTGAACGCCGCGTTGGGTGACAATGCGCTGTTCCTGGGTCAGGTCAGCCTGATTAACGACACGCGTGACCATCCGTTTATGGCTACCGAAGGTTCTTACTTGGAAATGTCCTATTTTCAGGGGTTTGGCGATTTCAGTTATCCGCGCGGGGACGTAGATTATCGGCGTTATTTTCTGATTTACCAGCGACCAGACGGGTCGGGTCGCCACACGCTAAGTCTGGGCACCCGGCTGGGTTTTTCCGGCCCGGGCACACCGGTTTTCGAGAACTATTTTGCCGGCGGCTTCTCGACGTTGCGTGGATTTGATTTCCGTGGAGCATCGCCCGTTGAAGGCGGCGTGCGAGTGGGTGGCGAGTTTCAATGGCTGAACAGTGTTGAGTACACGTTTCCCATTACGGCCGACGACATGTTTAAGGGCGTGTTTTTCGTCGACTTTGGAACAGTCGAACGCTCGATCAAACTCAGCGGCGATAATTTTCGCGTTGCCCCGGGGTTTGGGTTCCGGGTGCACATGCCCGTGGGCGGCGCCGGCGGCGCGCCGTTAGCATTTGACTTTGCCTTCCCGGTGGCCGAAGCGGCGACGGACGACCGCCAGGTATTTAGCTTTTACATGGGCGTGCTGCGATAATTCCCGTTGGACCGGAATCAGTGTTGCCCGAATTCACTGTTGGACCGGCCAACGTCGTCAACGTCACGACGCCGCGCTCATCGTGCCACCGGCCAAAAACGGTCGCTGCCATGGCGGTGCAACGTCGACTGCATGAACAACACGCATGAATTGCAAATAAATCGCGCGATTCCGCACGTGGCAGGTAGCGATTTTTTTACCAGACTTCCAAGTCTCGCGCGCCGATAGTCGCTAGCGGAACAGCAAAAACGTTTTTGCGCCTGGTACATTTTGAAAATTTGTTTTCAAGTAAAAGTCCAAATAACTCAGCCTTGGCACCGATATCTCGATGTGATACTTTAATCCTCCCCCGGGGCAATTCACCGTGAGCCCCCGATGCAATCTCTGCAATTTTTGTTTTGTTTGCAGCCGGTTCCGCATCGACTTAGGTAAGGAAACCTAGTACAGGCTTGTTGATTCGCGTCGGCAAGTTTGGGGAGTCCAAGATGGATTCGACAACACAATTCGGAATCAATATTCACATTCGATGGATGATTCGCCGGGACATGCCGGAAGTCATCAACATTGAACAAGGCAGTTTTGAATACCCTTGGTCCGAGGAAGACTTTATTCGTTGTTTGCGGCAACGAAATTGCATCGGCATGGTGGCGGAATATGAAAGCCGCGTCGTCGGCTTCATGATTTACGAACTGCACAAAAATCAATTGCACATTTTGAACTTTGCCGTCCGTCCCGACTATCGACGTCGTGGCGTGGGCCATCAAATGGCCAATAAGCTCATCGGCAAACTTTCGCAGCAGCGCCGCAATCGAATCGTGCTGGAAGTTCGCGAAACGAACCTGGCCGCGCAGATATTTTTTCGCAACCTCGGTTTTCGCGCCATGTCGGTGCTTCGCGATTATTATGACGATACGACCGAAGATGCATACGTCATGCACTATCGGTTGCAGGCCGACACCGATTTCGTCAATCCCCTGAATCGGATCGCCCGGTTAGCCGGCTAAACCATGGTCGGTGACGGGGCTATACGTGGGGCGCCCGAATCAAGCTGTAGATTTGAGCTTTAACTTCGCGGCAACGCCGGTCTAACTGGCGACGAATGCCTCGCGTTGACGACCCCGATGCCCACACCGTACACAACGGCTGGCCGGCGGCGATCACCGTTTCGGGCTGAGGGATATCGGTTACCCATGGCGCTGGCGTTTCGTGCTGCTCCACCCACCATTGGAACTGCGGTTCGGTGACCGTTAGATTTGCCGGGCCTTCGTGAAATACAATTCGTTTTCCCCACATCGCATCACCCGCTGGCGGGAATGCGTTGGAAGCGTCGAGGCATCCGTGGCAGGCGTCCAAATGCCATTGAAACAACTCCAGTTCCCACGACCGCTCAAACAACTCCATGGACGCCGTGTACCGGGGATTGACTTCGACCAACCACGGATGCCCCCGGAACATCACGAAATCAACACCAAACCAGCCTCGCAATTGAAAGGACTGACACAAGGCTTGCCCAATTTCGTTGACCGCGCCGCAGGCCTGCGGCGCGAGTGCAATTGGCCCGATGGATCCGGCATAGGCAAATTCTGACGTCGCGGCTTTCCTAGTCAATTGTCGCGAGCAACCGATCAGCAAACACGTGTCACCACAGCCCACAAACGTGGCGCTAAACGGTTGGCCCGGTACAAATTGTTGTCGATACCGGTCCGCCGACAGTGTTTCGTGGGTCCCCGGGCGAACTCGTCGGACTTGATTGCCGCCGACTGAGCGAAGCGGTTTTTCAATCCAGTCCAACTTTCGTCCTGTTGCGGAATTCGTTACCGGTAGCGTCCTAAGTCCGCGTTGCCGCAGGCATTCCGCTACCAAGAATGGATTCCGCACGCATTCTACCGTTCGTGAACCACAACCGAGTATGGGAACACGCATTTCAGCCGACGCGATTAATTCGGCATGGTTTTCGACCCCGCCCCCGTAAACGATGCCGGCAATTTTCCGCGGATCGATGAAAGCCATGGCGTCGGTCAATTTGTTGACGCGCCGCACGTCACCATGAACTTGCGTGTCCCAATCTGCGAAAAAATCGGCGCCGCAACAGTGGTGACCGCTTCGGATCACCGACTGGCACAAAGCGCGAATCGATGCCGCCAGGAGAAAATAGGTCATTGACGATGTTTGTCCGTTTGAAATTCTGATCGCGTATCAAAAACGATTTGGCGGGTAGTTGCAATCAGGCTGGGGTTTGATACCCTCATCGCAGCGGTATTTTTCAGGAAACAATTCATTTGAAAACGTAGTTCCTTCTCAAACATTGAGCGGAGAAACATATGTCGATGTATATCGGAGAAGCCTTGGTCGGTGACACCAATGAAGTGGCCCATATTGATTTGCTGATAGGCAGCAAAGACGGACCTGTGGGCACGGCATTTGCCAATGCCCTAGCGCGACAGAGTGAAGGTCACACCAATTTGCTGGCCGTCCTCGAGCCAAACCTGGCGGTCAAACCGGCGACTGTGCTGGTCACCAAAGTCACGATTAAAGGCATGAAGCAAGTGGGTCAAATGTTCGGTCCCGCCCAAGCTGCGGTGGCAAAAGCGGTGGCCGACAGTGTTGAGGCCGGCGTGATTGCCAAAAACCAATGCGAAGACCTGGTCATCGTGTGCGGCGTGTTTATTCATCCCGAGGCGGAAAGCAACGAGAAGATCTACCAGTTCAACTATGAAGCCACCAAACAAGCCATCGCCAACGCGATGAGCAACGATCCCTCCGCCGACAAAATGCTGGCGGGGAAAGAGTCCGCCAGTCACCCGTTTCTCGGCTTTTAGCTGCACAATCGGATCTGGCGAAAAGAACGACTCGGCAATGAGCGAAAAAGCCAAGATCTTGATTCAGATTGACCCGGACCAACATCCCAGCGTCTTTGACTCGATCGTCGGCATCGATAGCGGAGCAGATCAGCTGCTGCGATTCGGTAACGTTGAACCGTTGGATATCCGAGAATTGGTTCACGGGGCGATGTTCACGCGGGGCGGCGACTCGCTCCGCCGGACCGCGATTTTCATCGGCGGCTCAAATGTGCAAACCGGCGAACAGATTCTCCGCGCGGTAACCGATTGTTTTTTTGGGCCCGTTCGCGTTTCAGTCATGCTGGACGCCAACGGCGCCAACACCACCGCGGTGGCAGCCGTGTTATCCATGCGCAGGCACTTGCCGTTGTCCGGCCAAACGATCGCCGTGCTGGCCGCCACGGGTGCGGTCGGCCAGCGGGTTTGTTGGTTGTTGGGCAAACTTGGCAGCCGCGTACGTGTTGTTTCCCGAAGTCTGGAGCGTGCCAGCAGGGTTTGCCAATCGTTACAAAAGCGGGATGCCAACCTCAAACTGGAGCCGATCCAAGCCCAGCGTCCGATGGAGTATTCGAAAGTGCTCGAGCCATGCGAGGGATTGATTTCTGCCGGGGCTGCCGGTGTGGAGATTCTTCGCAGCGAGCAGTGGCAACTGCGCGAATCGCTGCAAGTGGCCATCGACTTGAACGCCGTGCCTCCCGCCGGCGTGCAGGGGATTCAACCGACGGCTGCCGGTGAATCGAGTGAATCGGGCCAAGTCTCGTACGGCGCGATCGGCGTGGGAAATCTGAAGATGAAAATTCACCGGCGGTGCATCAACAGGTTGTTTGAGTCTAATGACGCCGTCTTGGATGTGGACGAAATCTTCGAAATCGGCGCGCGCCTGGCACAAACTGACTTACCCGGCCAAAGCATGCAGCAACCAGAAAACCACCGATAACACCACCACGCCGACGCCAAACACAATGGCTACTCTGATTTTTTTGCGTCGGTCCTTCTCGTCCCGAGACAGCGCTCGAACAGAAACGATCTCATTGGACATTTCCAATCGGGTGACTGACGATTTGACGATAAAAACGTCCATCGATGCATTATCAGTCGTGGCGGGTGCATCGTCGGCCGTTTGCGACTTAGCGAATCGTGGCGGCAACCACTTGGCCGCTTCGTCGGCTTCGGCTACTTCAGCATCCGGGGCAACTTCATGTTTCGGTTTGGCCAGCGGATCAGAATCAGGCGATTCGCTCGTATCAAGATTCGTGTCTCGCTCGCGCTGAATCACCTTGGGTGGCAGCTCGAGATCGATCGCGCACAATTCAGTGGGCGCGGGTTCGATTTGAGTATGGTATTTGGGAGGAATCTCGCGCACGACTGGGCTTTCCGTGGCCTTCGAGCCGTTTTGCACGTCATCTGATTTTTTCCGGCTTGTGGCGGCCGGTTCCGTGCGAGCGGGCTGGCGTGTGGTGGGCTGGGTGCTGGCGGGCCGGCTGGCGGGTTCGGTGGATTTTTCGGCGTCGGGTTGGTCACCGTCTGGCCGCCGCGGTTCAAAAGCGGCGGCGTCTACACGCGTTTGCGATTTACAGAAGGGGCAGGCCACCAACCGGCCGCGCATGGTTTGGTCTATGGCGAACTGTTTGGAACAGCTTCCACAAACCAAGATCGAAATCGACTTGCCCTGGTCGCTACTTTCCGGCGCATCGGATTCAGCTTCATCGTATGACTGTTTCCGTTGCGGACTCTCATCCTCAGACGGTGGGCTCAACTGACTGAGAAATGTCGTTTTGCACTTCGGACACCGCAGGCGCCTACCCGCGTGCTGTGGATCGATTTCCATCACTTGCGAGCAACGATGACATTGGATTCGCCGGCGGCTCATATGCATGCGGGATGGGTTATTGGCGATGACCGTCAAACAAGGAGTGTCAGTTCATGTAGTGCATAAACAATGTGTTGCCAGGCGAAGAAACGATCAGCTGCAGGGCGCTAGCCCACGGTTTTTCACCTAAACCGGACACTAGCGCGTTCAGGCTGATAACAACACAAAAATTAGGCACTACCTCATTTCATTATAGGATTAGCGACCGTCGCCAGCCCAAAACTGCCAAAAGTATTGGCGTTAAACGGTGTTGAACAAACGATCCCCGGCGTCACCCAGCCCAGGAACGATAAACTTTTCGTCGTTTAGCCGCTCGTCGACGGCACAGGTAAAAATCCGGACACCGGAAAATTCACTGGTTACTTTTTGGATTCCTTCGGGTGCCGCGATGACTGACAACAGCCGAATCTCGGTCACGCCCCAATCGGTAAGCGACTGACAAGCCATACACGCGGACCCGCCGGTGGCCAGCATCGGATCGAGAATCAGCGCAACGTCAACCGCCTGTCGCGGCGGCAATTTGCTGTAGTAATGGACTGGCT
>JBFILF010000187.1:0-9734 GCA_041599835.1 Pirellulaceae bacterium | reverse complement strand
TTGAATCTGGTTCCACGCGCCGACTTGTGCCGGGAGCAACCGGCCGCTGTCCGATTCCGGCGCAAGTAAATTGACGGCTGAAGCGCCGCGGTTGGCCAGCGCCATCGCACGACCAACGTCGACCACTTGCAACAATGCAGATACGGCCACGATCAAGCAGCCCACCCACAGCGTCGATGCGGCTGCGCGAGTGACGGGCCGATTCCGACGGGCCAGCAACGCCAAATCGGTTTGGTCATTGGGATCAATCACGGTTTGTCGTTTGCCGGATATATATCGATTCCAAAACCTGGAAATCCGCACTTGATAAGGCGCCGATTCATCGATCGACGTAATATCAACCGGTCCAAACAGGAATATTAACAACTGGTCCGTGATGACAATAAACAGCGCGGCGGCGGCGAGCAGCAACGTTTCCAGTACAGTGCGAGACGTGCCGGCATACCAGTCGGCTTGGAAGTATTCGTATCCGAGTACCAGCAGAACCATCCCGAACGCCGTAAACAAAAATCCCCACAGCCAGGCCGAAATCAACAACAACAGTCCGCGAAAAAACGGCCGCCGCATCAGGGCAATAAACACCGCCGTCAAAATCAGCAGCGAAAACAATGAAAACACTCCATTCCCGATCGCCGTCGCATCGACTGTATAGCCTGGCAATTCCACCACGGTTCCGGCTTGAAAATGAACCAGGAACAGCATGTCCAAAATGTCACTGGCCACGCCAGCCGCCAAAGTCTTGGCGGATTCAAGCATCAGCAGATCGCCCTGCACATTTTCAAAATCGAATCCCAGAGGCAGAATCAACAGCACCAGCAGGGGCACCGAAACGGACGTCAGCCGTCCCACTTCCATACCGGCGTCCGCAGTTCGGAATAGTAAACTGACGACAAACGCGGACAACGCCGCAAATGAGCACCAGGGAGAAACCAGCACGGCGCCGGTCCAACCCAGCGCGATGCCCAATACAAAAAACACATCGCCTCGGACAGAACCGTAAAACATGGATTCTCGTTGTCGGGGCCAACGCCGGTATAGCAGGAACCCAAACGCCAACAAGGCCACCGGTAATAACCCAAAATGATCTCGCGTCCGCCAAAGATTTAATAGGTAAATCAGTGTTAACGGCAATTGGGATGCGATCGCTATCAAATAGGGGACCACCACAACTCGAAACTGGCTGGTGCTGCCCGCCCGTTTTTGGCGATTCGGATCAGGTTCACTCATGGACGCCCAGAAAGATAAAGTTGCAACGGTGGAACGACAGAATAAACGACGCTGGCGGAGGCCACATTCTAACTTGATCCGTCGACCAGGGTCCAGGCAATCCGGCCATGGGGGGCGCGACCACAACCGGCGAGCTAACGTAATTTGATGTAGACACGCGGGTTTTCGATGCTGTAACGGACGCCCGGTCGCGCTGCCAAATTAATCACGCTCGTAATGGGACATTACTGGAACAACCGGGAGACTTTTTTACGCGGATTCCAAGTTCATCTACCGGAAACAAAACGCTGGATGACTTTCCAGTCGCTGCAGCCGATGCTGTTTTAATCTTACATCGTAGTAATCATTTAAATCTTCGATGCCGACCACCGATTGACCATCGGCCAACAACAACTCAGCGGTCCGGGCACCGATAAATCCGCGCACCCGGTCTCCAGTATGGAGGGCTTTATGGAGGGGCGATCGTGCATCAAGTTGGCTGGTCGTGCGTCAAATCAATTGGTGAGTCCATTCAAACGACCAGACGAGACCGGCTGACTGGCAAAGGTTGCCGGGGGCCGTTAACTGGTCTGCCAATTACTGTCCTGGTCGCTGGGCCAGCGACGGCAGGTCGCGCCGGTGTAAATCCTGGATGATGTGTTCGCGCAGCCGCTCGCGGATGATTACATGGGTTCGGCCAAGTTCCTGGAAATTGGCTTCAGGAATCCGTCGCACGGATTGGAAGATATTTTGGATTTGGTACGACTGAGGATACGGCCCGTAATTTCGCTTCAGCCGGCGCCGAAACGCGCCAATGATCCGTTCAACAGCATTCTGTCCTACCAACGACCGAGCGATCGGTTCGACCGGTTCGCCAAATTCGTCGAACAAGCTGAAAAACACATACTGGTAATTACCCATCGGACTCTGCAACTCCATTGCAACATACTTCCACGGAGCCTTTCCGGGATCTTCCGTTTCGAGGACCAGCCGCTTGTGAATGGTCCATCCGTTTCCTCGATAGCACGACGAGAGATCGTGCCATCCCGTGAACGGATAATCGCATGAGACACTTGATCGGGCGTTTCCGGCTTGAAATTCCCAGAAACTTGACCGCGTCCCCCAATCGCTATTGCGTTCTCGTTTTTCTTTGCGGAAGCCCGTCTGTTTCCAGGTCACTTCCGTCTTTTGACCTCGTACTTCAAGGGGCACGGTGATCTCAGACGGAATCGCATCCGCTTCGACTTCGTAGACCACAAAGCTCTTGAACATATGGCCCGTCACACCACCCGGCCCCAGACGCAGGATCGGGTACAACGCGGCGAGCGTCAAGATTCCGCATAGCACGCCTGCCACCACCAAGTCAACCGGCGCCAGCGATCCATCGGTGGCGGTGCCGGCCCCTTCGCCACTTTGCGCCCCGCTGGATGATTGTTCAGACTGAATGCGTGCAGCGGCAACGTTGGAGGAATCGAATCCGCGATCGCCCTTGCCAAACAAAAAGGTGAGGAACAAATCAAAACTGACGATCATTGACGCGGCAATGATCAGCACGACGTAACCCAAAATCTCATGCGGCAACCCGTCGGCCAGGTTCGCTCCAAATCGATCGTGGGCGAACACCACGGCTATCACCCGCACGGTATTCATGAAACCTGCCCAAAATACCGACACCAGCAACAGCACCGCGGCCCGAAAAACCGACTTGCGCATCACCACAATAAAAGCCAGCGTCAAAAACAGCAACGTAAACAGCGATTGAACGCCACTGCAGGCTTCCTCGACAAAAAACTGTTTATCAACCAGGCTGATTTTGTTGCCGTCCAGAAAATGATTGACACCGAACAAATCCAACAGCGCGCTGGCAAATTCAGACGTGATCGACTGCAATTTGGTGATCAAGCGAATATCAATGCTCAAGGGTGGTCGAATGATAATCAGCAACAACACGCTCAGCGGCAGCAATGAGCCGCCGGTTTCCAAATCTCGAATCCGCGCGAAGAGACTGGCTGTCAACAACAAGCAGCCCACCGCTGCGGCAAACGGTTCAAACAAGTAGTTAGCCACAATCAATATCAACAAAGCACATGCCAGGAAAATATTGCCGAGCATGCTCGATTGAACCTGCTGGTCAACGCGCGACAATGAAACTCGCGAGATGAATAAAAAGCCGACCAGTAACAACACCACTGGAAAGAATTGGTAATGCGGCTGGATCCATAAATTGCGGAAGTAAATGACTAGCAACGGTAACTGCGCCAGCAATCCCAGCAAATGCAATCCAATCACGATCCACCCTGTGGATAGTCGCTGACCTGTTACGAATGACTCGGCCTTGTTCATTCAGCAACCCTTGCGCAAACAAATTCCATGGGGACAAAGCATCTCAACAAAGACTGGACGGGAGTTCCGCGAGCTTGAATACCAATATAACGGTGCGGTTCGCCGACGAATAGAAACCCAATTGCCAACCGCTGCATTTTCAGGGGTTACCGGCTGCAAATTCCGCAACAGTTACTTTTGCATGATAAATCGATTAAAGGGAACCTGCGTTTTTTTAGCGACCATCTGAGACCGCCGCCCACGGCCTCGTATCTGCCAAGGGGAGCCCCACAACGCTGGCATTTTTGCAGGAGGTGACGCAAAGGCCGTCAATTGGCGCGAGGGTTGATGCCCGGTGGGTGAAATGTTCATGGTCAATTTGTTCCGCTATGCGCGGCGTGCGCCATCCAGTCTTCAGCCGATTAGTTGCCCCACTGGTAACCAATTCGGTTCAACGTGTCCTCCATGATGGGGCGGATTTCCTCCAGTAACGGCTCAGATAACTCCGCGGTCCACTTATCGGCCGAGCGTGATTCGGCCGTGCCGCGGGCTGCGCGGATTAACTGGTCGGCCTGTGATAACTCCAAGAAGGCTGCCAATTGAGTTAACGTTTCATTTGGCGAACTCAAAATATCTTCATAGCGTATTTTAAGTTGGCCATCGGCCGGCAGGTCTTCCCAGCTGTCCAGTGCATAGCTAATGGACTCCGCCCATTGAAGGGCGATTAACTGGTTGCGGGTAAGTTGCTGTTGCCATTGCTTCCAACCAGGTGGACGCACTCCCCAAAATTCAAAAGGCTGGCCGCGAAGTTTTTTAAACACCCAGCCAATTCGGTCTCGATAAGCGGGCAATTCCCGCCACGACGATTCCCGTATTCGTTGCCAGATCCGCGACCAGTCTGCCGATTTTTGTTGCATCTCAACAGTGCTGCGAAAAACAGCGCGCCCGTCCCGCAACAACAACACAAACCGACCTTCCGGAAAAATCTCGTGAACGAACGGGATGCGAAGGCAATTGCTGGGCGTCTTTTCGCAAAATCGTTGAGCCCGCTGTCGCTGCGTGAATCGTTCGAATCGCCTGCGTATGTATCGCTTGACCGCTGGTCGCGCGTGCTCGGCCGCCAACACGTCGTCCGGCAAAAACCAGTTGCCATAGCTCCACACTTGTCGCGGTTCCGACCAATAGGCGACTTGTTTCAGTTGCCCCAGCAGTCCGCCCAGCCACGTGGTACCGGATCGATGCGTGCCTATCAAAAAAATCGGTTTTTCAAGCATGGAACAGGACGGCTGTCAAACTCCCCACGCGAGGTTCCATTTCAACGTTGGCCAATGCCATTGCTGAATAACCGAGCCCAACCGTACGGTGTCGCATGCCTGACGGTTGCGGCTTTGTCAGTTATTCGCTCGTCGCGGCTTTTCCGTTTTCGACTCCCATCGCCTTGCGATACATTTCGCTGAGTTGTTCGCCGATTCGATCCGTTGCCAACCAATCGCGGACATAATCCTGGCCTCGGCTTCCTAGTTGGTTTCGCAGCGGTTCGTCGCATTGCAGTTTTTCAACCTGCTCTACGATTGATTCCGCGGTCGGTTGGCAGATCACCGCGCCAGCCTGCTGCAATTCCTGCCAGATCGCTACGTTTTTCGTGGTGATCACAGGCATACCGCAAAACATTGCTTCGGCGATTGCCAGCCCAAAGTTCTCGTGTTTGCTGGGCAAGACAAACAGCTGCGACTGGTACAATAGGGCTCGCTTGGCGTCGCCCTGAACGAGTCCGGCGAATGTGATCCGGTCCTGCAGCTGCAGCCGCTGGACGCGCTGGTGCAATCCGTTGACGTATCGGGGCTCACCCGGCCCGGCAATCACCAGATGAAAGTCCATTTCACGTTGCTTCAGCAGGTCGGCGGCATCCAGCAACACCTCCAGGTTTTTGACTGGGTGCAATCGTCCCATAAACAGGATTTGAAAGGTTGGGCTTGCGGGACGTGTCAAATCCTGCCCGGACATCGCCGGTACAACGTCGTCCAAGGAAACGGGCAATGGGATGACGTCGACAGTCTCTGGCGTGCGACCGAGCACTTGGCACACGTGCTGTCGTTCCTGTTCGGCCGTGCAATGCAGCCGGGTGGCGCCGCGAAGAATCTTTTGGCCAAACAAACTCAAAAACACTTTTTTCTTCAGCCATTTTTGTCTCAGCGACCAGGGGTCCAGCATGCCGTGCAATGAAAGCACGCACGGCGTGTGCAGGCGACGGGCGATTCGGATCAGCTTCCAATTGGACGGGTACCAGGGTGAATGCAGGTGGACGACGTCAGCCCATTCAACCAAGGTGAGCAATCGCTCGCGCTGGCTGGCGGAACTAGTGCGACCATCGATTTCGATGATGTCAAACGGGGTCGAGTCTTGGGGGAATGCGTCAAAGGTCGCCAGTCGGACGGTGGCTCCTCGCGCATGTGAAACGTGACACAAGTTCTGAGCGGCAGTGGATGTGCCACCCAAACGAGGATCCAACGAGGGGAAAAAGCAAAGCACGTTCATTGACGAACGGGTGGCGGAAAAACGGGTGCCGGCATGCGCACTTGCCGCCGAATCATCCGCCCGTACATCATGAAACCGAGTCGCCTCATCACGAGGAAGAAGATCGTGGCAAAGATCAGGTTTAATATGACCATGCTGTTATCACCCCGCGCTGCCATCAGAATTTGCGGGAACAACGCCGCGGCCCACCCCAGTACAAACAGGTTGTGGCGCTGATGCGTGATAATGGTATCGATTGTTTTCAGGATCACGCCAAATAACGCGCCATAGAAGAACAGAAAAAAGAATCCGCCCTCGTGGAATGCGTGACCGACAATACCGGGGCCCCAGTTCACGTTAGCATGGCGTCGATAAATTTTTGGTAGGGCGTAGCCGAGCGTATACGGTTTATTCGCCCAAAATCGCCGCGGCACGGGATTGGCGGCAATGAAAAACAGTGAATGGAACGGTTGCGGGTAGCGGATTCCTTCCGGAGTTTCGCCCGACCAGCGCTTTGAAAGATGGATCGAATACAACGAACAGTTAACGGCATTCTGACCGAATTCCGAATGAAACCGGGGATTGGTAATCGTTTCGCCAAAATGCACGACTCGATTAGGGATTTCCGCCAGCGCTTTTACCGATCGCGTAAATGTCCGTCCGGCACTGCGATCGGCGCCTCGGCCGCGGTCAAAGTGGCGGACTTCGGAATAAGCTGTCAGGACAACAAATCCAACCAGCGCCAAAACTGAAACAACCGCCACCAGCCGAATGCGCGAGCGATTTCCGAGGTTTTGCGAGTCCCAGTAGTACAAGGTGGGTATGGCGCCCAGCACTCCCAGAAAGATACGACGGCCGCCACCACTGCGCACGGCAATCACCAGGCACAGAAAAAAGATGATGACTAATAGCACCAGCAACAAGGGATTCGAGCGGTGCCGCAGCCAGCTGCCAAAGGCAAACACCACGGCAAACGCAGCTCCGGGCGGCGCAGATTTGACAATCACTTCACTGACGACGGGAATATACAATCCGCTGGTTATTGCGTAGCTTGCCAAGATCAACGCCACCGCAATCATGGCAAAAAGTGTCGGTTGTGAATGGGAATATTGAGGTTCTTTTTCAAAAAAAACCGTGGTCAATCGCGGTGGCCGATACCAATTATAGACCAGCAGCATGGTGGCGATCGCGCACACAATCCCGACCATAAATGTCAGGTAATCACTCGAACCGTAACTGCCGTAATTGCTCTGGGTCGTGGCACAGGCAATGCTGGATGAGCCGACGAACGGGATACAGCCACCAAGAAAGGCATTGCGAGCTGTCATGAGGTGCCGGCGGCCCATCAGGAACGGTACCAATATCAAGGCCACACTGGCGCCCATGACGGACCAGCCAAAAATAACAAGTGTGCTTGCGTCAACTCGCATAAGTTGGGGATTTTCCGCTAATGCTGGGACAGGTGCCTGCCTGAGCAAGCGTGTCCCATGACAACCGGGCAAATTCTAATTTAATCGTCTTCCGAATTCGCGTACCTCTCCATCGACCGCCCTCAACCCAGATGCTTAACCGAAGTCAGCATATCCCAATTCGCAAAGCATTGCATGATCGATCATTTGATTCAGTTGGCTACGTTCCTCGTCGGAATACTGTTTCAAGAACTCCTGATGGATATAAAAATCGCGCCGTTCGTCATCAAAACGATTCGAGTGCGGTACTTGATTCATGGTAGGCTGAAATAACCATCGAAATCGACGGGGCTTTAACTCCATGGCGGATTCCAAACGGGCCAGGACAGGACGGTGATTCACGATAAGATCACGATACGTGACGAAGAAAATGCGATCGGACTGGCGGGCGAATTCCAGCCATTTCTTGTAAAACAGGTTGTATTCCATCAAATAGTGATGTTGTACCTGCGGCCAACTACATTTTTCAACCCATTTTCGATAGCTCAATAACCAGCTAAATGGGTCTTTGGAAATGACAACATAAAAATCCGGTTTGATTTCAAGCACATTTTCAAACTCCTCAAAATTCCGCACGTACAACTCGTTTCTGTATTGCGGCTCCGGGACCAAGTGTTTTTCGTCGTACAACCGGAAGTGTTTTTGCATGGGCGAACCACGATCCTTGTTTCGATTCAAGAATTTGACTCTAAACTCTCGCTTCATCAAGGCGGCGAAATAGTTCGTACCACTTCGTTGAAGTCCGTATTGTAAAATAGTTTTCATAAGGAATCAGAGTCACCGAGTGGCGACCGTGTAAGGGTCGATCGACATCTTTCAGTGATCAAACAACGGCGATCGACGTCTGGCCAAAAAACGAAGTTTATGTGGTGAAATTTCAAGTTGATTGATGCCAGTCGAAGGCGAAATGAATGGCGGCTTCGAATCCATCTACCATTTTCTCAATGGTAAATTCGGTAGTCACCTTCTTTTGCGCTGCTACTGACATTCGTTGATGTAGCGAGTCATCCTTCATTACTGTTTTGATCGTATCGGCCAGGTCGCGATGGTCACGGTGTCGAAAACACAATCCGTTTTGACCGTCGACCAACGCTTCAAATTCAGGATTCTGACCAGCCCGCCGATCACTGGAGATCACCGGCAGGCCATAGCCAAACGCATGCAGCAGACTGAGCCCCATATTCTGCGGATAGCAGAACATGCGCGACGACAAAAACCAGGGAGCAAGCTCGCTCTCGTCATAGATGGCTCCAGGCATGATCAAGTGGTTTTTAATTCTTAGGTGCTCGGCTAACCCCCGTAGCCGCTGTGCTTCCGGGTCACCACTTCCAATTAGCACCGTACGTAGTTTTGGAAATTCATCTTTCAATTCATTGACCGCTTTCAACAACTGGTCCAGTCCGTTATCGGCATGCAGCCGGGACACGAAAAGTATCGTTTGTGCAGGATCAAGTTGGTGTTGTTGCTGAAATTCGATTAATTCATGGGGACGATCCAGCCAATGCTGGCGAGCCGCCAAAATTGGTTCCTGATCCAGGCTGTTGGGCGCGACAAAGCACTTTTCCGCTGGAAAATTCCAGTTATCGACCGCATGCCTCGCCGCCTGTTGGTTATAAAACAGGGCCGCAGTGGCCAGGCGGTACATCACCGCGCGAGGCTTCGCACCCCAACTCCGCGCGCGCTTCGAATAACCATGTCCCCACACAATGGCTCCGATGCGAGACGCGCGGGCGCGTAGTAGCGCTGGATACAGCGACAAGTATTGGACGTTGCCCGTCAGCACCACGACGTCACACCGCCGCTTGGACGCATAACGCCACTGGGGCGTGTGCCAGGCCAGCGGCGCTGGACCCAATTGTCGCCGCCACAGCGGCGCGAATTCCGCTTCAAAACCGTCCGGTTGTGCGTTGCGAATTCCTTTGCGATCACCGTACACCACCAGCAGATCGATGCCGGGTCGCCGCGCCAGTTCCCGGAACACCGGCACCCGGTATTGGGCCAGCGAGGGTTGTTGGACGACAACGCGAATGGGTGACATGGTAGTTGTCACGTCGTTAGCTTCCCTCTCCTCGGGGGGAGAGGGTGTTGGCCTTCTCCCTCGGGGAGAAGGTGCCCGCCGGGCGGATGAGGGCCAACAATATTGATCGTTCTTGCCACGAAAAATATTCGACGCCGGTTGCAAACAACGCTTTGATTTGGTGGTTGGTTGTCACGGTTCGAACT
>JBFILF010000186.1:0-9754 GCA_041599835.1 Pirellulaceae bacterium | reverse complement strand
CCTGGTGCTGACGCTCGATAACGGCGAGACCATCACCATCGCCGTGGGTGAGACCACCGGCACCTCCACACCGTTTGCCATTCAAGGCGACGATCCGTACCTGGACGGCGAGAGCTACACGGTCGGCGTCAGTGGCGCCAGCGGCGGCAACTTTGAAAATCTGGTGGTCGGCACTTCCAGTGCCACAGCCACCGTCAACGACACCATCGACACCACCACGGTCACCATCGACGACGTGACGGTCGATGAAGGGACCGGCACGGCCACCATTTCGGCCAGCGTCGACAGCCCCGTCACCGGCAGCGACCTGGTGCTGACGCTCGATAACGGCGAGACCATCACCATCGCCGTGGGTGAGACCACCGGCACCTCCACACCGTTTGCCATTCAGGGCGACGATCCGTATGTGGACGGCGAGAGCTACACGGTCGGCGTCAACGGCGCCACCGGCGGCAACTACGAAGCCGTCGATACCACCGACACGGCCCTGGTCACGATCAACGACACCATCGACACCACCACGGTCACGTTAAATGACGCCGAAACTCACATTCCGACGGGACAGAGCGGCGACGTGACGATCACAGCGAGTGTGGACTTTGCGGTCACCGAAAGCGACCTCGTGATCACGCTGGATAACGGCGAGACCATCACCATCGCCGTGGGCGAGACCACCGGTGAGACAACGTTCGCGGTTCTAGGCGGTGTGGACTACACATTCGCCATCGATAGCAGCAGCGGAGGCAATTATGAGGACATCGATACGTCCGATGACATGATGGTAACCGCGGTGAACGACGTGCCAACGATTGACGAGGTGACGCTCGAGAACGGTGGAAAAATCACCGAGAATAGTCCTACCGGCACACCGGTCGGCCAGATTGTGGCTAGCGACGGGGACGGCGATCCGCTTACTTACGTAAGCGATGACCCCCGATTCGAGATTGACTCCGAGGGTAACATCACCGTGGCGGCAGGTGCGGATATCGACTACGAAACGGAAACCAGCATCACTTTCAACGTGACGGTCAGTGATGAATATGGGGGAGTAGTCGTCCAAGAAGTCACGATAGGCGTGCTGAACGTGACTGCGACGATTAGCGGTACCGTGTTCGTGGATGTGAACGGTAACAACTTGTTCGATGCTACTGAAACGGGGATCGACGGCGTCGGCATTGAGTTGCGCGACGATAGCGGCACACTGCTGTCCACGGATTATACATCCATGAACGGCGTCTACGGCTTTGTCGTCAATGACGAGTTTGGCACCTACACGATAACCGAGATTCAGCCGACCGGCGTGGATGACGGTACGGCCATTTTGGGCGACAACAACGCGGATGAGGTCACCGGCGACGGCAACTATATCTCTTCGAATGAGATGGAGGTAACGCTAAATGGCGTTAACAATGCCGAGAACTACGATTTCACCGAGATCGGCCAGACCGAGCTTTCCTCGGGCGATACGGCGACTATCGGCTTCTGGCAAAACGGGAACGGCCAGAGGCTGATCAAGCAAGCCGACACGAGCCTGGCGCAGTGGCTGACCGAAAACTTCGGGAATGTCTTTGGTACTACTTTCGTAACCGACGACGGTGGCACACCGATGGATCCGAGCGATGACAGCTATGCCACCAGTGATGTGGTAGCTGGCTTCTACAAGAAAGAGTTCTTCAAGAAGAAGTTCCATGGCACGCCGAAGGTGGATGCACAGTTTATGGCTGTGGCATTTGCCGTGTACTTCACCGACAGCGGTCTGTCGGGTGGTGCCGACGCTAGTGGCTATGGATTCAACGTCACTGATACGGGCATTGGTACGAATGTCGTTAATGTCGGCTCCAGTGGCGATGCCTTCGGCGTGGCCAACGACTCGAATATGACGATCATGGCCCTGCTGTTGGCGACGAACGATTTGACCGCTGACCTGGGGGATGAAAATGGCGGCGATTACAACAACGTATACGACAGGAACGGTGACGGTATTTTGGATGAAGACGAGTTGGCCCTGCGGGTGCAAGCCAATGAGCTGTACACCTGGATCAATGAAACCGGCGACCGTCCTTAAGCAAAATGGCGAAATCGCGCCCCTTGGCCCGAAAGCTGTTTGGTCGAAAACGGAATTACTGATTACGGTCCAATGACCGCCCATTTTGCCACATGAATGCCTGATGCGTTAGCGTGAGAATTTCGCGCTGGCACGTCAGGCTTTCCCTTTTCGTGCGATTTGCCGCGCGTGCAAAGCAAACGTTCGATAATACCGTGACATGCGAGCGGGTGCGTGAGAGCCGATTCGCGCCCGTCCTACTAATGTGCCAACGCGACGAATTCTTGTTGCGAAAACTAATAAGGAAACTAAAACATCAACGTTCGCGGCCGGCCCGTATGACTGTAACGCTGAATTCCTTGTGAGAACGCCCAATTTGTCAGAATGTCGAATTCCTTGTCACGGATTGCCAAGGCGACAAAAATACAGGGCACGGCGTTACCCGTTTTCCACGCGCAAAAAACGAGAAAGAAGTTTATTCGGACCGTCTGAACAGGTCTGTCAAAAGCAAATGGGTCCGCCATGGCTCCGGACAACTTGACCGATTCAATTGCAGTTTTGCGGACCGCGGCCTGCGAACACTACGCGCAGGGGCGGTTTTTGGAGGCCGTCAAGAGCCAAGCCAGCCTCGTAAACAGCCTGTACCAAGCCGGGCAATCCAATAACTTGGAATCAAAACAATTGGCAGTTTACCTCCATGCACTAGGAGAACACTCGAGCGCCACAGTCGTGCTTCGTGAACTCGCCCAGCACATGCCCGATGATGTCGACATTTGCGAACATCTGGGCGTCGTCTTGCTGAAATCGGGCAAACCCCAGGAAGCGTTATCGGAGTTTCAACGCGCACTGGCTGCACGGCCTGAAAGAATTAACGTACATGACGGACTGGCGCACACGTATGGCAAATTGGGCGACATGGACCAATGTCGCAAGCACGGCGAGACGTCGTTGCGATTAAAAGACGAACTGGCGATCAATTCGGGAACGGTGTATGCTATCCCGGAGGAACCTCCCAAGCCATTCCGGTTTGATGAACCAGAAAAAAACATCATCGCCTTCAGCTTATTTGGAAGCAATCAGCGTTACTTGCAGGGTGCGTTGCGAAACGCGACGCTAGGTCCTGACATTTACCCCGGCTGGCGCTGCCGTTTTTATTGCGACGAATCCGTTCCTGACGAACTGCGCGAGCGACTGCGCAATTTGGATGCAGAGATCGTCATGATGCCGCGACCCGCATTTTTCTACGAAGGTTTGTTCTGGCGTTTTTTTGTGGCCAGCGACCCAGAGATAAGCCGTTTTCTGGTGCGTGATTGCGATTCCGTGATCAACGTAAAAGAGCGGGTGGCCGTCGACCAGTGGCTGGCGTCCAATCGGTACTTTCACGTGATGCGTGATTTTTACTCACACACCGAGCTTATCCATGCCGGAATGTGGGGTGGGGTTGGCGGCGTGCTGCCGCCGGTGAGGAAGTTGGTCAGCCGGTTTCTTTCCAAAGCGTTGCTTGCGAACACGGTCGATCAGATATTCCTGCGAGAACAAGTCTGGCCCACCGTGCGCCAAAGCTGCATGATCCACGATAGTCTCTTTCGCGTTCTCGGATCGCGCAAGTTTCCTGGCGTTGGTGATTTAGGGCCTAATCGGCACATTGGCCAAAACGACTCGGTGCACCGCCGGACGGGACCGCCTGGCAGCTGAAACTGGACGCACGAATCACACGCGGATGATTTTGTCATCGGGGTGATCGCCGACGAGATTCCACGCGCCTTTGGCGTCCTTGTTGCGCTTGCCGGGTCCGGGGTCTTGGCCAGCGGGGGCCAGGGGTTTGATCGACCCCGTGAATTCAATTTTCGGACGGCGACCTTTGAACGAATACCAATCACCGATCAGTCGCTGCGTTCGGTTGGGACCGGGGACTTGGATCCGGTCACCCTTTTGCAGCACAACTTCGTGGGCCCCGGTCCAGCCAAACCAATTGTAGGCGGCTGTGTGACTCGGTATCCAATGCGGCTGGCCCTGCTCATCATTTAAACAGAACTCCGCCCAACTGTGATTGGGAATCCAGACCAGCCGGGCGGGAATTCCCGCGGCGCGACAAAGGGCGATAAAAACTCCAGCACGCTCCTCACAATCACCGCTGCGTTTTTCCATGGCGGTTTTCACGCTGGTATAAGGGCCGGTGACCCCTCGGATATTTTCCCACACCCATTCATAGAACTTTTTGGCCTTGTCCCACGGGTGGTCGTAACGGCTGGTTATCTCATCGGCCGTCACTTGCACGCTGCGCAGATCAGCCCGAATGCCGGGGCTGTTCCCCAACGCCTGAGCGGCCATCTGCTGGGTGACTGACTGGCTGGCGGGAAATCGATCGCGTTCGTAGCCCAGGCAGACCCGCGAAATTCGCAACTTGTAAACCGCTCGGGCACTGATCACCTGTCCCCGTTCCAGCCGTGGCGCGATCGCTTGCAGCTGTCCGGCACCATCACTCAACTTTTGCAATTGCGCCGCGCACCCTTCGGATTTTTCAATCTTGACATCCAGCACTTTTTGTTCGGGAAATGCTACCGGCGCAACGGTGGAGCCTTGCAGATTGGTGGCGGTGCCGGTTCCGGTCCAGCTAACGCCCACCGCAACTTCGAAATCCCGCCCGTCGAGGTAACCGGTTTCGTCGGCCGGTGGGTCTTTCCAATTCCACTTGCCGTCGAAAATGACCGGTTGAATGCCAAACGCCGGCGGAGGCACATAGACCGATCGGATTTGCCGCGATGAAACGGCCGGGCTCCATGGCCCGAAGCAAATTGGCACGCCCGCAGCCGCGGACGCCATCAACAACTGTCGTCGATTGACCCGCATGTTCCCACCTCCTGGTATGCCCCGTTCTTTTTGTAGCGTTTATGGCGGCAAAACACAAACAGCCAAAACGTCGGCACCTGCTGGCGAGCAAAGCTGGAATTTTGGGTACTTTTCAATTCACTTGAATTGCGTCATTTTGTGGGCTTCACAACATCTGGAGAAGCGATGGCAGAATTGACGCCCGAAAAATTGCAACAGTTGCAGACGACGGTCAACGTCAACCGGCAAGCGCTCAATCGACTCAAGGAGCGTGTCAACCTGTTGGAGCGAGCGTTGGAACTCGTCTGCGACGATCCGCAGATGTTATGGCTATATCGCAACCGCTCCGAACGGATGGATGCCACGGTTCCCATGTTTCCGGCGGACCGTGCTGAATTCCATATGGCCCGATACGAGTTTGCTGCCGCGCAGGTCGACGGAATGGTCGTGGCCGATATCGCTTGCGGGACCGGATACGGGTGCCGCATGTTACGTGAGACGGGAAACGCCAATCGCGTTGTCGGTGTGGACATTTCTCCCAAAGCGATCGACTACGCTGCCGCCAAACATGGCCTCACCGGCGTTGAGTTTCAGTGCGCCGACGCCGCGGCAACACGCTTGGATGCGAATTCGTTTGATTGCATCGTGTCGTTTGAGACCATCGAACATGTTGACGATGCCCACCATTTGATTGACGAGTTCAGCAGGTTGCTGAAACCCAGTGGCAAGTTGATTTGCTCGACGCCCAATAACTGGCCGCTGGACATCGCCCCACATCATGTTCGAGTTTACGATCGAGATAGTTTTCGCGCACTGCTGGAAACGCAATTTACGATCGAGCGGTTATACAATCAGAATTCTGGAAGCGACTTTAAGTACAATCACGGCCAGCCCGCGGGCATGGTTGAAACCACGGACGAAAATTTTCAGCTCGCTGAATGTTTCATCGCGGTGGCCCGCCGACGGTAAAGCGGCCGGAAATATCTGGAATTGCCCGGCCCACGTATGCGAACACGCCGCGCCAACCAGTGGGTATGCTCACTGGCAACAGACTTGCCCTGAACTGGATGGCGCAAACCAAACGTCTGGCGACTTGGCCTACCGCCTATTTTGGAGGGGATCGACAGCGCCGGCGACCCGCGCGACGATATCCGAATCACTTGTTTCGCGATTCACTTCTCGCCGCACCGAGCCACTTTGAAATGGTCCGATGCCCAACACCGCCCAGCGGCTGTCGTCGGAACGGGCCAGCGGCCGGCCGCTGTCAAACATCAGCTCGCCGGTTCCCGTTTGATACGCGACCAATCCAATTTTGGCGGTTCCAAATTGGCTGTTTTTTTCAATCAATTTGATTTCTGGCAGACTCAGCGGCATGGGACCGGGCAAGCTGAGTTTGGGCAAGCCCACAAAGCTGTTGACGTTGTCCGTCCCCAACGCGCCCGAGCGGATCTCCACGGTCAGCTCAGAGTCTTCCGCTTTCCCCACCAGCAATGCCCCGTGATTCAATAATTTTTGACGAAGCGATGAGACGACGTAACCCTTGTCAACGCAATCCAAATATTGTGCGTCCAAAAACACTTTGCGACCACTGACCGGTGGCAGGGCCATTTTGCTTAACGTTTGATCGACGGCGTTGGAAATCAACAATTGCTCCATGGCCGTCCGCGCGGTATCGGAAGTGCGAGTTGTCGTGCACCCCGCCAGTAAGATTAGTGGGATTACGACAAACCGTGACAATTGACCAACCATGACAGGGACTCCTTCAGTTGCGCGAGACTGCGCGGTGGGATATTGGATATGACTTGGCGACGACGGCAGCCTGGCCCGAAGCGCGGCTTCTGCGTGGCATGCGTCGTCAAGTGCCGGACACTTTTACCAGGGAGAAATCACCGGGCAACGGAAGTTTTTACAAATTCTAGAAACCGTTCAATTCATCCAAAACGGTCAAGCTGGCATCAGTTCCGTACTATCAACCACGGGATGCTCGCAACCACGTGGTAATCGTTCATCCGGTTATAGAAACTCCTGGATTGGCTGGTAGTAAACACGAATGAACAGCGTGATGATCATCACACCAATGATCAGGGCTATGATCGAAAACAAAATCATAAACAGAATCTTGCTCAGAATATTCAGGTTCTTTTCGGCCTCAGCCGTGTACTCTTCGGCGATCCGGTTCATTGACTCCGGAATCTCGCCGGTCAGCTCTCCATTTTCAACGTACATGACAAAATCATCGGGAAATGCGTCCGTTTCACGCAACGATTCGTGCAGTTGGCGACCCGCCTGCAACCGGTCAACCACGCGATCCTGCAATTGTTGATAAAAGTAATTTTGAGTCGCCCGAAACGCTAACTTGACACCGTCCAACGTGTTCATGCCAGCTTCGTAAACAGCCGACAACACCCAGGCAAATCTTGCTAGCGAAAAGATCTGAATGGTTTTTCCAAGCACGGGCACGCGTCGCGCCAGGCGCATCGGCGTCAAACCAAACCAACCGACCCGCACGCCGTAGATAAACAATCCGGAGGTCACAATGATCACCGTCACCAGTGTCACGTAAGCCCAAAAATACTGCGCCGTTGACCAGCCCCAACCAAACCAGTCAAACGGCTTAGAATCCGAACCGAAGGACGTGGCCCATCCCATCAATAAAATCAGTAGCCCGACGACGACGATGGCCAGCGCCAGTTCCAAGACCGGCCAGGCAAGCCGCATCTGCATTTCTCGACGAAAGCGCAACATCGTGTCGTAATGATGCGACAGCAA
This sequence comes from Pirellulaceae bacterium, assembly GCA_041599835.1. GTDB lineage: Bacteria > Planctomycetota > Planctomycetia > Pirellulales > Pirellulaceae > CAJQPP01. The sequence continues at coordinate 2,112 of JBFILF010000186.1, read as the reverse complement.
CTCAAACGATCGTTCCAGCCGACCCCCGGATTCGCCCGCCGCGACAATTGAAACGGTGAGATCTGGAAAGTACCCGTCAGTGGCCTGCATGCCCTGCGCGACTGAATCACCTTGAGCAATTCTATCGGCCACTTTTCGCATTGCGACGCGAAACGCTGGAGAACCGTGTCGGGCTTCACGTTCCCAAATCGATTTGACGTCGACACCGGCTTTGTAACTGGCACCGATTCGGTGACACAAGTTGGCTAGTTTCGACAGCGGAATTTTCGACATTAGCTAAATCTCGTGCGAAGGCGCTTCATGCTGCCAAGGGTTGTTGATCGCGTCATCTGAGCTGGGCCGCCTCCAATTATAGGGTCTTTGAGGAAATTGCGGAAAAGATCAATACCGTTCCAACGACAAAACGTTTTTGACACGAAAACGTCCAATTCGCAGAGCGTACACTTTCGAAATGTTGAAAAAACTCGGCATAGCTTGTACTCTGTGACGTTATCGATCCTAGAACGCCCGTTGTTTCTTTTCGTATCCTTTGGTCCGATCTTAGAAAAATTTATGACGCGCATCATGGTTAAAGCGACGGCCTTTGCCGTCTGCGTTTTCGTAGTCAACTTGTCCATTGGGCACGAACGCGCGCACGGTCAATGGTTCGAAAGCATTGGGTACAACCGCCTGGTCGGTCAGCTGGGGTCTGTGGAAAACGGAGCGGGCATCTCGTTGTCGATGGGCGAAGCTGATACCAACGCCAACGCTTCATTATTCAGGTACATGCCAAATGTTTTGGCGCCGGGACTAGCGGGCAAAAACATCGTTGACGGCAGCGGATTGAACAACGACGGCCCTTCGACGCACGCGACGGGACAGGCGCGGTTTATTTTCGGCGACTTGAGCATTGCCCAAGGTGCCACCGATATGACGGTTTACGAGGCGGTCAATTATTGGAATGTGACTCTGGGTTTCGCCGGTGGCGGCGACCCGCTGGCGCAACCGTTCAAGGTCCAAAGCCACGCCTGGATCGGCAACGGGTTTAGCACCGCCGACGCCGAGAATCTGTTGCAACGGTTGGATTATATGATTAGTCAGAACGAAATATCCGTTCAAGTCGGTATCAACAACGGCAGTTCCAACGCCCAGCCACAGTTGCTTGGACAGGCTTACAACGCAATTTCCGTGGGGCGGACCGACGGCAACCACAGCCGTGGCTTTACGACATTGTATGGCAGCGGTCGCGTGATGCCGGATGTCGTGATGGACGCCGTGACGACCAGCCGGGCGACGTCCAAAACCAGTTCGGTCATGACGGTGTTGCATCACAAAGCGGTCAATTCCGGTAATCCGGATGCTAGTCGCGCCGTCACCATGAAGTCGATTTTGATGGCGGGCGCCACCAAACAGGAATTTCCCAGCTGGTCGCGCACGACGACTCAGCCACTGGACTCGGTGTTTGGGGCGGGTGAAGTCAACATTTACAACAGCTACTTTATTATCGATGGCGGCGAAACCGATGGCAGTACGTCGGTTCCTGCTGGAGGCACCATCGGCCAACGCGGCTGGGATTACGGCGAAAATATCGATCCTGGTACTCCGTTGTATTACAACTTCGAGGTTGGCCCGGGCGAGCACTTTGCCACGATGTCCATCATGTTGAATTGGGAGATTGAAATTACCGACGGCGATCCCGGCCCGTTGTTTGATCCAATTGCAGACCTGGCAAACATGAGTTTGCGTTTGTTCGATTCGTCGGTTACGCCGCTTGGCAGTCCGCTGGATGAGAGCCTCAGCCCGATTGAAAACGTTGAACATATTTATTTTCAGGATCTGACCGAAGGCTTGTATACGATCGAAGTGTCGACGGACCGGCCAACCGACTTTGCATTGGCGTGGAATGCAGTGGTGCCCGAGCCAAATTCGTTTGTGGCGTTGGCGATGGTCGGTCTGGTGTGTCTCGGCCGACGTCGAAAACGCCGAGCGTCCTGATCGGGCAATCGTTTGGCAACCTGGACTCACCGGCCATGCTGCTCATAAAATACACGGTCTGCCGAGAGGGGCGGGCAGACTCCCAGTGACGTGGTTGATCTTATGCAAATCCAGTCCAATCCAGATTCCCGGAGGATG
>JBFILF010000185.1:0-9762 GCA_041599835.1 Pirellulaceae bacterium | reverse complement strand
GTTTCAGCAACGCCTCTCGTTCTTTTTTGGTCTTCACAATCTGGTAATCATGGTCAACCTGCTCGATGGTTTGTTCTTTAACCGGCTCGTCGAACAGGGTCGATTGGATTTCGCGTTCGCGTTTTTCACGAATCACGGCGGCACGCGTCGGCGCCGATGAAAACGATTTGCCGAAGATGCGTTTCCCCAGCGTGTCAAATTCCAGCTCCATGCACAGTTGCTTGAGGGCCTCTTCATCGAATTTCTGCAACGCCAGTGATTCGAGCTCGACGTCGTGCGGTACGTCCGTATGTATCGTAACAAGCCGTTTTGACAGGAGCGCCAGTTCGCGGTTTTCTTCCACGCGTTCTTTTTGTTTGCCCTTTAGCTCATCGGCGTGGTCAAGCAGATTTTCCAAACTGCCAAACCGCTCAATCAGCTTTTGCGCCGTTTTCTCGCCAATGCCGGGAATGCCGGGCACGTTGTCGCTGGTGTCTCCCATCAGGCCAAGCATGTCAATCACCTGGTCGACGCGCTCGACTTGCCATTTCTCCAACACTTCGGGTACGCCCAGGATTTCAAATTGGTTGCCTTGCCGACCGGGCTTGTAGACGAAAACGTTTTCGGCCACCAGCTGTTGAAAGTCTTTGTCCGGCGTAACCATCCAGACCTGAAAGCCCTGCTCGACGGCCTGGTTTGCCAGCGTGCCGATGATGTCGTCGGCTTCGAAGCCAGGCACACGAATCACGGGAATGTTCATGGCCTGCATCAATCGATCCACTAATGGAATTTGATCCGCAATGTCTTCCGGGATTGCTTCGCGCTTGGCCTTGTACTCCGGAAACTCTTCGTGCCGATACGTGGGTTCAGCCGTATCAAATGCCATGGCGATATGCGTGGGCTTTTGGCGGTTGATGATATCGAGGACCGTGTTGGCGATGCCAAAAACGGCCGAAGTTGGAGTGCCGCCAGTCGTAAAGCGAGGGCTGCGAATCAGACCGAAATGCGCACGGTAGATCAGCGCCATGCCATCCAACAGGTACAGCTTTTTGGGTTCGCCCGGCGCGAATAATTCGCCGGAATTCTGGGTTGCGGCGGCTGGTTTCTTTTTCGCCATGGTTTCAGCGGCGGGTATGCCCGCACATTGGGTCACGACAAATATTAACGCCTATTGGGCAAGGTTGCGAGTAATCCCAAAATCGGCCACGTCACTGAGACCAGCAAGTACAATTGGGGGCGCTGGGCGTTTTAACAACAACAGCTTTGCGTCAGTGTCCAGTGACCAGCGACAATCATGATGCCTAACACAGTTCAAACGCTCGGTTCATCAGTAAAACGAGACAGAATTCTAGCATTCCATGATCAGACTCGATTGGACATGGAACGGCTTGAACCGCGTTGCCTGCTCAACGCAGATTTCAGTTTTGACGGCAACTGGCTGCAATTGGACAATTTTACGGCTGGCGAAACGCTGACGATATTAGAAGGTCCCGCGTCGTACGAATTTGAACTCTCGGGAGGTTTGTGGCAAGGCAGCGACGGACCCGGCGTCAGCGGTAACGGGTTGGCCATCCTGTCGGCCGACAAATCGACGCTCAATAGTGCGAGTGGTGGAATTTCAGTTGAAGATTCCTTTAATGTCGATTTCGACGTTACGTTCGAATCGTTGGATCTATCCAATCTTGCAGGTCAGTTGCTGACCTCGGGTTTGGGCAGCATTGAACAATCCGCCGGCTCTTCGGTACTTCTGCCGAACGTTCGCCTGTCTGGACAGAATGTCATTTTAAATGAAGTCGCTAACGATTTCGGAAACGCGTCGGTGTTTGCGACCCAGGCAATGCTGCACGACGTCAACGAAATTCAGATTGGCGATTCGGCGATCAGTGGCGACTTCTTGTTGTCGGCCGGCGGGCTCGTGTCGAGTTTGAGCGCGTCCGCGATCCACGTCGGCGGCTTGCTCGATTTGAGCAGTGACACTGAAATCCGATTTGGCGATGCCGCTGACGTGCAAACCAGTCAAGTCAGTTTTCGCACGCCAGGGGCAGCAATCATCATTATGCAGGATGTTGAATTTACCGGCAGCAACATGGCTGACACGCTGCTCGTGATTTCAGCCGGCGACATCAGCGACGCCGACGATGCCGTGATTCGCGTCAGCGGCCATGCCACGTTTATTGCAAACGAATTGACGGGCAGCATCAACTTGGCCGACGACCCCAATCAAAATGCCACGGGCCCCGCATCGACAACCGATGTGATTGAGATTGGAAATTTTGCAAGTTTTGAGGCCCGTCAAATTCGCGTGGGAATCGACGGAGCCGATCCCGGATCAGGAGCGCATGCGGCGTTTGGCCTGTTGAATTTTCAATCAGATGGCTCCGTGTTTATTTACGAAGACGACTCGACGCTTCTATTTGGCGACAACGACAACGCCAATCCGGCCTCGCCGATTGATTTGGTTAAAGACAATCGGGCGGACCAATTGACGCTCGGCTCGGCCGGTACCATCGAGGACGCCGAAGATACCGTGATCAAAAGTCATCGCACTGAAATTACGGCTGGCGGCGGCATTGTGCTGGGCGACGATCCGAATCGCAGTGGCTGGGGTACCGGGTTTTCGACCGATTATGTATTTCTGCGAAGCGGCACAATCGCCGCCGCCGGCGACATTCACATCGGTCTCGATGGCACCCACCGCGCTGCAGGCGCGCGCGTGGAGATTGCTCGAATGGCGTTTCAGTCGCCCGCCAATCTGAAGCTTGTCAACGATCAAACGCTCACGTTGCGGGGAACCACGGAGGTCCGAGGATTGGACATCAAGGTAGCCGGCGCCATTTTGAGTTTTAATCACACCAGCGTGACTGTGCACAAACGCGCCGAGTTTGACGCGTCGCTGTACGTCGATCTGGCCCGAGCCGCGACCCAGTCACTGACGGTCGAGGGTACGGGCATTTTTCGCGCGCCGGACAACGTTCAGCTCGGTGCGAATCAGGGCCTGGTCCACATGGCTCAAATGCATGTCAACACTGGCGGGCATGCGTGGGTTAATGAACAAAGCGGCATCCACCTCGTCGGCGTCAATCGGGCCGGCCAGCTCAGCATGTTTGCCGACGGAACGATCACGGCGGGCAGCGACAGCCAGATCCTTGTGGCGGGCGATGCACAATTCGAAGCCACACTGAACATCACGTTTCTGAGCGCGTCTCCGAACGACCGATTGGAAGTATCCGGGCTGGCACATTTCAAAAGCGATCGCTCTGTTTTGATCAACGGATTGGGGATTTCCCATTTTGGTCGCATCACCGTCGACATCGTCAGCACGGCGTTGATCTGGGAAGACAGCAGCACGCGACTGGCCGGCAATTTCTCAAGCCAGCATCTGGCCATCATGTCCGCCGGGCTGATCACGGATCAGCCGGGGACCAGCATCACGACACGGGGGCTGGTATTGAGCGCCGACGGTGGAATCTATATTGCCGACCGCGCATCCGACGTGATTAACGCCACGGGACGGGCAGAATTTGGCGCTTTTGACGAAATTGCCGTCAACGGTATCGGGACGACTCACTTCGGAGAATTGAACTTCCGATCGAGCCGGACAGTTTCGATTTACGAAGACAGCTCCACGCACCTCGCGCTCAACAATCATGCGACCGCCGCCATGATTGTTTCGTCCGGCAACATCACCAATCGGCCGGGAACACAAATCAGCACTCAATACCAACTGAGCCTGACTGCAGGCGGGCGGATTTGGATGGCCACCAATGCCCAGGATGTTTTCGACGTAGGGGGGCGGGCATCTTTCAAGGCTGAGCAACAGATTTTCATTGGAGACCCATCCACGGTGAACTTCGGTCAGTTGCAGTTCCAGACCGGCGGTTATGCCCAGATCAACGAGGACAGCTCGACCTACCTCGTGCGCGACAATCGCGCGTTTCGATTGGACCTGTCCAGCCAGGGGGTGCTGGCCGACGGGTATGGGACGAAATTGGTGGTTTCCGAAAATGCAGCACTATTCGCCGAGTCCGGCATTTTCTTGGCCGATCAATCACCAGACATCTACAAGGTGTGTGTCTTTGCACAACTTTACTCCAGCGAGTTCGTGATCATTAACGAACCAGGCAGCGTGACGTTCCATCGCTGGGTTGCATTGGGCGGCGGATTTAATCGAATCCACATCGACTCGATGCAATGCTAGGCGGATGGCGATCTCCAATTTGACCGGCGCATTGCGGAATCGGCTCACATTGCGGGCGTTATGATTGTGTCGGTGCGGTAACGGCTCTAAAATCTCGTTTGGGCAATGAATCAATCGTTACGGGAGCAGTGCAATGCATCTTCGAGTTGCCGGCCTGGTCGTTTTGCTGGCATGGTCCAGTAACCTTTCGCTGCAGGCTCAAACAGAATTGCCGGGCATTGAAAATGTCGAAGTCCAACCCTTGTTGGTGCAAGCCAATCGTTTAATGGAGGCCCTGGATTACCTGGGAGCTCCACTGAGCGATCAATCCCGGAAACTGCTTGATCAGGCCCGGCAAGCGGAAGACAGGTCCGCCCGGCAACTTGTCCAGCAGGCGTTCGATCCATTGTGCCTGGCCGGTATCACCATCAATCCCGAATCGCGTGTTAAAGTCGTCCCGGGTCCGGCGCCGCGCGAGCTGGACCAAAACGGGTGGCGTGTTTTTTTGGTTAAAGTTGATAACCAGGCAGGCGTGACTGCCCCGCTGCAGGCGGAAAGTCCCCAGGCGCTGCCGATTGCCGGCAGTCCGCCGGCCGATGTGCGCGACCGCTGGTTGGAAATGAACATGTTCCAGTCCCGTCCGCTCGCCGAGGGCCTGTCCGGCATCCAATTGGAATATCGGCCGCTATTGCTGTACAGCCGCGATCCCGGCAAACGAACGGCCGTGTTGGCTTTCAACGTGGGGCAAGGAACACAGGACATCGGTTTTCGGAATGACGTTTCGTTGACCTTCGACTGCAAGCCGTCGCGCAAGGTAAAGCTGGAAATCAAGGACGAGCACGGCCAGCCAACGATAGCAGCGCTGGTGATCCGGGACGAGCTGGGGCGGGTTTACCCGTCGCCGGCAAAACGGATTGCACCCGATTTCCATTTTCACCCACAGGTTTATCGGGCCGACGGCGAAACGGTTGATTTGCCGGACGGCGATTACCGCATCCAGATTTCGCGCGGTCCTGAATACCTTGAGCAAACCGCTCGCGTGTCGGTGGCCGCGGACGATTTGACAGTTGCCTTTGCGTTGGAGCGATGGGTGGATCCTGCCCAGCATGGCTGGTGGAGCGGCGACCATCACATTCACGCCGCGGGTTGTGCACACTATGCCAACCCCAGCGAGGGAGTTCACGCGCCGGACATGATGCGACATTGCATCGGTGAGGATTTGAAAATCGGTGCCAATCTGACGTGGGGACCTTGTTTTGATTATCAGAAGCAGTTTTTTACCGGCAAAATCGATGAGGTGTCCGAGTATCCTTACCTGTTGCGATACGATGTCGAGGTTTCCGGTTTCGGGTCACATCAATCAGGTCACTTGTGTTTGTTGCGATTGAAAAGTCAAATTCCACCGGGTGGCGATTCAAGCAAACATTGGCCGACGCTTGGATTGAACACGTTGCGGTGGGCCCAAAAACAGGGTGCGGTTTGTGGCCCGGCGCACAGCGGCTGGGGGCTGGATATGCCATCGGCCGAGTTGCCCAATTACCAGATTCCACCCTTCAGCGGTATCGGTGCCAACGAGTACATCGTGGACGTTACCCATCACGTCCCGGGACCCGACGGCACCCAGGTGCCCGCTGTCGATTTCATTTCAACGTGTGACACGCCATATCCATGGGAATTGAATATCTGGTATCACACTTTGAATTGCGGGTTTCGAACTCGGATCAGCGGCGAGACGGATTTCCCCTGCATCTATGGCGAACGCGTGGGACTGGGACGCTCGTACGTCAAGCTGGATGGGCCCCTAGAATACGACGCTTGGTGTGAAGGCATCTCCAATGGCGCCAACTACGTTTCGGACGGCCACAGTCATCTAATGGATTTTCGGGTTGGAGAATTAGAGGTAGGGCAGGGCGACAGCGAAGTTCATTTGGATCGGCCCGGAATCGTCAAGGCGACGGTGAACGTGGCCGCTCGACTAGCTCAACAACCAACCGGAGTGGGAAAGCGCGATTTTCGTCAAAAACCCTATTGGCACTTGGAACGAGCCCGCATCGGCGAAACGCGGGATGTGATGGTGGAACTGCTGGTTAACGGTTATCCCGTGGCCGAGCAAAAAATCACGGCTGACGGCAGTCAACAGCTGCTGGAATTCGATGCCAACATCCAACGAAGCAGCTGGGTAGCGCTTCGCATTTTGGGTTCCAGTCATACTAATCCGATATTCGTGCTGGTTGACAATCAACCAATCCGTGCTTCGCGGCGCAGCGCCCAATGGTGCCTGGACGGTGTCGATCAATGCTGGAAACAAAAACAGCGATTTATTCGCGACTCGGAAATGAATGACGCCAAGCAGGCCTATGCGCACGCCAGGCAAATCTACAAGCAGATCATCGACGAGTCGTTCGACGACAATTGACGTGATGGACCGCATGATGGCGGCAGGCTCGTAACCCGCGGCAGCTCGGATTCGCGAAATGCGGGCGATCGATTAAACACACGCACCATGTGTTTGGTCAGCGGCCTCACGTGAACGATGAACCGCCGCCACATGTGGAGCTTGACGAAATGGACTTGTATCCGTCCATCACAGTGCAACCGGAACCAAAGGCAAGAACGACAACGAAAATCACACAGACCCAAGTAGTTTTTTTAGCCAGCCAGCTCATCATCCGGTTCCCGTTTTGCTCGTTTTACGGCGCCTATTTGAAGTGGTTGCCACAATTTGTATCGGCACTCGATTGATTATTGCTCTGTAGCAGGAAACACATCTCCAGTGAAATACTGTTACACTGATCGAACGTGATTACCTAAATTATGTGAATTGCCGTGTCGATGGATTGGCGTTGCACCACTGGGAATTTCTTAATGAGAGTTGCAAACAAGTTATTAAATTGCTTGCATTTCAGCCGAATGCCAGCAGGCGGCTGGGCCTGGTTGCTGGCATTGAATTTCGCTTTGTTCGCGATCGCGTCGGGGGCCCAAGGCGACAACCGCCCGACGGAGCAATCCCGGCCAAACATCATTTTGTTTCTTGTGGACGATCTTGGTTGGCAGGACACGTCTGTGCCGTTTTGGAAAGAGCGGACGGCCTTCCAACACCACTTTCGCACGCCGCATGTCCAGCGATTGGCACAACAGGGGATCCGGTTTACGGCCGCCTACAGTTGCGCGGTCTGTTCACCAACCCGAACGAGCATTTTGACCGGTCAAAACGCCGCGCGGCACGGCGTTACCAACTGGACGTTGTGGGCAGATCGAGATCAATCTGGAAGAACCAACCGCCTGGGACCTCCGCCGCAATGGCGAAAACAGGGTTGGCAACCTGATGCCGTGACGCTGCCGAAGGTGTTGAAAACGGCCGGTTACGCGACGATCCACTGCGGCAAGGCTCATTGGGGTGCGCGCGAAACGGCTGGCAGCGATCCGCGCAACTTGGGTTTTGACGTCAACATTGCTGGCCATGCGGCCGGAGCTCCCGGCAGCTATTTGGCCCGCGAAAACTTTGGCAATCGCCCGGACGGTTCGCCCAAGCCGCCGTGGGGGGTTCCCGGGTTGGAAAAGTATCACGGGACGGATATGCATCTGACTGATGTGTTGGCAATCGAAGCGTGTGTGGCGATCCGCAACGCGGTCGCCGATGACCAACCGTTCTTTCTGTACATGGCGCCCTACGCGGTCCATACACCGATCCAGCCGCAGCCAAGATTTATCGACAACTACCGTGGGCGAAAATATCCGGGTACCGACATCGACATTCCCAACGTCGAATCTGACTACGCCAGCATGGTCGAAGGTTACGACGCCGCGTTGGGAAAGATTCTGAATCAAATCGATGAACTGGGCGTTGCCGACGAAACGTTAATTGTTTTCACGTCGGATAACGGGGGACTGTCGGCGCACGCGCGCAGCACAACGCCGCGGGGAACGGGGCGGGATACCCACTGTTGGCCGCTGCGCGAAGGCAAGGGGTCGGCCTATGAAGGTGGCACGCGTGTGCCGCTGGTTGTCAGCTGGGCGCGACCCGACCCGGATAGTCCAGCTCAAGCTTTTCTCAAGATCGAAAGCGGCAGTGCCAGCGAGGTGCCCGTGATTTGCGAAGACTATTTTCCGTCGATTTGCCGGTGGGCAAACATCGACGTGACTCCGTTTCTGGCCAGCGGGCCCAACGCCAGTCAACGGAACATTGCGGCCGAAGCATCAAACAATCTGTCCGAGCTGTTTGGCGAACATGTGATTGACGGCGAAGACATCACGCCTTACGTCTTGGGTAACCAGCGAAACCGGCGGCGACCGTTAATATTTCATTATCCGCACGTGTGGGGGCCGCGCGGTGCAGGATATCAACCGCACTCAGCGATGCGATGGGGTGACGCTAAGATTGTTCATTTCTATCACTCAAACCGTTTCGAATTGTACGACTTGCAACAGGACATTGGCGAAACGGATGATCGTTCGTTTCGCGACCCCCAACTCCTAAAGTTATTGGGCGAAATGATGGCCAGCGAATTGAAGCGTCTTGGCCATCAACGGCCGGTACGACTCCATCCCGGCGATTTGATATCAAGCGAACTGGGAGGGCACGATACCGTTAATCCGCTACCCAGCGACGAGGATCGCGCCGCGGCTGCGGGTTGGCTCAGCGGCGGAACTTGGTTGGATCAGCACCAGGCGATCAATGCGATCGCCAGCGAGGGGAAAGCCGATATTGTCTTTCTCGGCGATTCGATCACGCAAAGCTGGGGAGGTAGCGGGCGCAAGGTTGCCGCCGTCGGACAAGCGACGTGGGATCGATTATTCCAAAAACGGAACGCGGCCAATTTTGGCATCAGCGGTGACCGCACCCAGCACGTTTTGTGGCGAATTCAAAACGGAAACCTCGACGGCATTCAGCCCAAGATGATTGTGTTGCTGATCGGCACCAACAACCTCGCCCACGATACGGCGCCGCAGATAGCGCATGGCATCGAACAGATTGTCATGCGGATCGAAGAACGCCGCGACCGCACCAAGATATTAGTGCTGGGCATTTTGCCGCGCGGTCCTACGCCCAATGATCCGTTGCGGCAAAAAGCGGCAGCAGTTAACCGTTTGATTCAGCGATTGGACGACGGGAATAAAACGACGGTACTGGATCTTTCCAAATATTTCCTGACAACGGGCGGGGGACTGACTGCCGACTGTTTCACCGGCGACCATTTGCATTTGACGGCCCAGGGATACGCCGCGCTGGGCGACGCCATTGAGCCGGTTTTGGTTAAGATGATAGACCCGTGAAGCTTTGTGCTGCCTCAACAGGATTCATCGGCCGCGGCAATGACGTTGTTCAAAAACAATTCGCCCATCACTTCCCAGCCGATTTCGCGATCGAATCGACAGCCGATGTCATATTGTGAGGCATCCGTTTGTTTGCACCAGCAAATCGTGGCCGGCAAGTCCAGTTTGATATCCGGCGCGACATGGGTTAATTGAATCAAAAACCGTTCGCCTTCGGAAACTTTTTGAGCCAGCTGCAGACGAGCGCCGGAGCGCGAGATATTGACCATCGTCCCGTCAATTTTGCTGGGAATTTGATTTCGCACAACGACGGCGCCGATGTCCAGGTTTCC
>JBFILF010000184.1:0-9767 GCA_041599835.1 Pirellulaceae bacterium | reverse complement strand
TCGTGTAATCAAACCGCCTTTTGCACTGATGATTGGATTCGGCTCATGAATTCTCCTGTGATTTCGCGGCGAACATTCAACAAGACGGCGGCAGCTAGTATCGCGGTCCCCGCCTTTGTGCCGTCGACCGCACTTGGCTTGGGCAATCGTCCGGCGCCCAGCAATCGAATCGTGATGGCCACGGTGGGAACCGGCGGCCGCGGTACCGGCGACATGAATGCATTCATGGGTTTCCCCGAAGTCCAAATGGTGGCGGCCTGCGACCCGGTGCCGGCGCACCGCAACCGCGCAAAAGAAATCGTCGACAAAAAGTACGGTGATCAGGGTTGCCAGACGTACAATGACTTTCGCGAGGTCAATGCGCGAGAGGACATCGACGCGGTTCTGATCGGCACGCCCGATCACTGGCATGCGATCATAACGATTGATTGTTGCAAGAATGGCAAGGACGTCTTCTGTGAAAAACCCGAGACCCTAACCATCGCTGAAGGCCGCGCGATGGTGACCGCTGCCCGAAAATATTCGCGCGTCGTTTCCGGCGGCAGCCAGCGGGTGCTCGGAGATTACGGAGACATTCCACGACTGGTTCGCGGCGGTGCCATTGGGAACATCGAAGAGATCTTTGTCAGTTGCGGTGGTCCGTCGGGTGAATGTTATCTGCCGCCCGAAAAACAGCCGGACGGCCTCGATTGGGAAATGTGGTTGGGCTCGGCGCCGTGGCGGCCCTTCAATACCAAACTGATTCGCGGCGGATTTCGTCCGTTTCGCGATTACAGCGGTGGCGGCATGACCGATTGGGGCGCGCATCGATTTGGCGCGGCCATGTTTGCGGCCGGCATTCACAAAACCGGCCCGGTCGAGGTGCTTCCTCCCAATGGCAACGACATCGAGTATTTGACATTCCGCTTTGAAAACGGAATCAAGATGTATCATGGCGGAACCAACAACATCACTTACAAAGGCACCGATGGAACCATCCCGGGAAAACACCCGTCCATGTTGGAGCGCGTCGACATGCAAGGATATCGCGGACGCGGGGGAATCTTTGGTGATTTCATTCATTGTGTGAAGACGCGCGAACTGCCATTTCGTGATATTGAAATCGCCCATCGCGCCTGCACGGTTTGTCATCTCGGCAATATCGCTTATTGGTTAAACCGCCCGCTGCGATGGGATCCCGAACAGGAACAAATCATCGGCGATGAACGAGCCAACCGCTGGCTCGATCGTCCTCGTCGCGGCCAATGGACGCTAACGTAATGTGACCGCATGCGATCAATTAAACCAACGTCACAACAAATAAAAACGTCAATTTACGGACAAGTCGAAATGAACATTGGATTTTGCCGCGATTATGTTTGGCGGATTTCATTGTGTATGACCCTATCGTTTGTGGCCGCCGCGCATGGCCAGGATCAAACGGATTACGATCAGCAGCTTGGGGCTTTGCTGCCGGCAATGGGTCACACCGATATTGAGCAACGGCGTGAGTCCCAGCAAACATGGGAAAAAACCTGTCTCGAGGCGGGCGCCAAAGGTCGAGAGGACCATCGCGCGGCAATTTGTGTCGCGATGACAAAACAGTTGGGCGATGAGGTTCCAGGCGATGCGCGCGTGTTTTTGCTGCGTCAGTTGGAACGCATCGGTGGCGCTGAAAGCGTGGCCGCGATTGCCGAATCGATCGAGTCGGATGCCCACAACGTTCGTGACGCCGCGATCCGCGCCTTGTCGGCCAATCCCGATCAAACGGCCGGCGATGCGCTGTTTACGGCACTGGAGAACACCAGGGATCGGCAAGCCGCTTTGTTGTTAGTCAAGGCATTGGGATACCGAGGCGACTCGCAGTGCGTTGAATTTTTGACGACATACTGCAAGAGTTTTTCGCGCGAACATCGGGATGCTGCGCTGATCGCTCTGGCGAAAATTGAAACACCGGATGCGGAAGCGGCCATCCGCCAGTTTATTGAGGAAGATTTTCGGCCTTCCGAGTTGGAACCGTACGCCGAGGCTTATATCGTGGTTGCCAATCGGCGGTTTAAGGATGGTGATGCCGAACATGCGGCTCGAATGTACCGCAAGCTGGCCGGTGAAAACTTCAAGGGACCCATCCGACTCGCTGTTGCCCAAGGCCGATTAAATACGTGCGCTGCGTTGGGTGAATCTCCGGGCGAATTGCTGGAAACGTATTTGACGAGCGACGACGAAAAAATCCTGCAAGTCGCGGCCGCCCATGTGCGGCAGCTTGACGATGCGTGGATACAGAAACTTGCGGACCGAATGAGCCGTTACCCTGAATCCGCACAAATTGCCTTGTTGCGGGTACTTGGCCCCAACCGCAATCGGGCTGCGCTTCCCGGTGTAATGCAAGCGGTCGAGTCCGACCAAGAAAACATTCGTGTCGCGGCGCTGGCGGCTTTGGCCGGACTTGCCGACGAGTCGGCGGTTCCAACCCTTGTTCGCAAGATGCTTGTCGGCGGTGCCGAAGGCGAAGCCGCAGCGTCGAGTTTGGAAAAAGTCTTTGCTCCGGGCATCGACCAGCGAATCGTCCAATTGATGAAAACGACCGACGAAGTGGAGCGGCGAAAACGACTTCTGCAAATTCTCGACCGTCGCCGCGCGACATCCGCCCTGGACGCGATTATCGAAGAAGCCAGCCATCGGGACGCGACGGTTCGGAAATTGGCCGTGGATATATTTTCGCGACTTGGTGCCGAATCGGATATTTCCAAAATGATTGCGGCCTGGAAAACGACCGCTGATCGCGGCGAGCGCGACGAAATGGAAAAAGCGATTGTCGCGGTTTGCCGGCGAATTCCCGATCCGGAACAGCAATGCGGTCCGGTCCTGGCCCTCTATCACAGTGCCGATGCGGAAACTCAAACGGAGCTGTTACCGCTGTTGGGCCGGATCGGTGGCGACGAAGTATTGCAGCTTGTCCGCGCTGACATGACGAGCGAAACGGACAATCAACGGTTCGCCGCCAATGTGCAGGCGCTGGCCAATTGGCCAAATGCCAAAGTCACAAATGACCTGATGCGAGTTTCAACGCACGAGGATCCAAGTCTGCGAATCCGCAGCGTTCGGGCGTTGGCGCGGATTGTGGTGCTGCGCGACGAGCGTACTGACGAGCAGCGGCTCAAATTGCTGCAACAAACGATGGCAAAAGCCGAGCGCGACGAAGAGCGCGATTTGATTCTGGATCGAGCCAAAGCCATTCGAACGATTGAGACGTTACGGTTTGTGGTTCCGTTTTTGCAGCACGAAAAACTACGCGATCGGGCATGCCGCACGATCGTTGATCTGGCCCATCATCGTGGACTTCGTGAACCGAACCAGGCCGAGTTCGAAACCGCCTTGCAACAAGTGATCGCCTTGACCGATGACGAGAATCTGTCCAACCGCGCCCAAGGCTACCTAAGCAAATAGTTGCCGGCAGGACCCGAACTGCTGACCAAGGGATCATGAGCTCGAAGAATAATCTCACCTTCCAAACGTCAGTCTTTCGCATAATGTTCGCCCGTCGACGGTTCTGCCAGAAGCTGGAATACGCGCGTACGCTGCCATCTGTGCAATAGTGATTTGTCTACTACTTCTGCGGTAGAAAACAAATCGGTGCAGAACGGCCATTCTGTTTCCTCGAGTGGATTGTCGTGCGTAATCGCACGTCACGTGTGCGATTAATTTTTCGGCCAAGCCGCAGTGGCGGATAGCAAACTCGCCAGCGGCGTTGAAACTTCTTGATAAATGATCAGCGGTTTCCATTCCGCACATTCTGACGGAATAAGATTGTTCCGGCATTTGTTTTGCGGCTGGCGAGAAACAAATATTCGAAAGGATTCGTTCAACCAGGTTGATCTTATGCAAGCGCCCGTCCACGTGCGACTACCCGACGAGCGATATTGGCGCGAGCAGATCAACTGTCAATACGCATGCCCAGTCCAAACGGACGCCCGCGGATATGTGCGGGCCATCGCCGCTGGCGATTTTGAACAGGCTTACCTGATCGCTCGCGGACCAAACCCGCTTGCCAGCATCTGTGGGCGCGTCTGCGGCGCACCCTGTGAAGCAGCCTGCCGCCGAGGGGAAATCGACCAGGGTGTGTCGATTCGAGCCCTGAAGCGATTCGTGACGGAACGATGGGGTGCTGAGTCTCGATCATTCCAGCCGCTCGACTTGCTTGGCCGCGTGCTCGCCAGTGCCGAGCAATCTGATTGCGCTGGTGGCGAGGAACTCGGCAGTCTCAAACCACTTCTCAACGGTCTGAAACAGCCTCCGGCTGATGCGCCTCGGGTCGCCATCATCGGCTCCGGCCCGGCTGGATTGGCGGCTGCGCACGACCTGGCGCTGCTCGGCATCCGCTCGGTTGTCTTCGAGATGGAACCCGTCCCCGCCGGCATGCTCGCAGTCGGAATTCCCGAGTATCGATTGCCGCGGGACCTGATCGAAGCTGAGATTGATGTCATCCGCGCGCTGGGAGTGGAATTTCGTTGCAACACACGCGTTGGAACAGACATCACCCTCGCCGAAATCCGCGCGCATTTCGATGCGACAATTGTCGCTGTCGGCGCAAAGCAATCCCGCAAGTTGCCAATTTCCGGTGCGGATGGTCCGGGTGTATTCGGTGGTGTGGAGTTCTTGCGCGACGTCGCGCTGAAAAATCCGACGACGCTTGGCCAGCGCATCATCGTGATTGGCGGCGGCAACGTCGCGTATGACGTGGCCCGGTCAGTTGTACGTCAGTCGGAGATGGATGTTTCGCGCACCGCTTTGCGACAGGCGGGAGTGCGCCAAGTCAACCTGGTTTCGCTCGAGTCCCTCGATGAGTTGCCGGCTGATGACATCGAGATCCTCGAAGGTGAGGAAGAAGGCGTACGCCGATATCACCGGCTGGGACCCGACGAAGTGCTGCGCGACGAAACGGGTCACGTTCGAGGGATGGTGTTCAAACGGGTGAAGCGCGTGTTCGATCAACGGGGACAGTTTTCGCCTGAATTTGACGAGGGTGACAAAGTGACCATTGAGGCGGACACGGTGCTGTGGGCCATCGGTCAGCGGCCTGACCTATCGTTCATACCACCGGACGCCGACGTGCGCGTGAACCGGCAAGGATGGATCGAATGCGATCAGCAAATGTTGACCACCGGCGCCCCGGATGTATTTGTGGCCGGCGACATCGCGACCGGGCCCCGGTTGCTGATTCACGCGGTGGCTAGCGGGAAGTGCGTCGCGCGTACCGTTTACGCATTTCTCACAGGCAAGTCGCTGCGGTCGGAGCAGAGAACGCGCCACTTGCCAATCATCGGTTATCGCCGCGAGTGGGACTACGAAAAATTGCCGCGCACCCCGATTCCAACGCTGGATCGGGACGAGCGCGTCGGCTCGCAGTCGGCTGTCGTGGAACGCTGCTATCCGCGGGAGTTGGCGTGTCGCGAGGCCGCGCGCTGTTTGGACTGCGGTGTCAACACGATCTTCGATTCTGACAAATGCATACTGTGCGGGGGCTGTGCGGACATCTGCCCGGAACTTTGCTTGCGGTTGGTACCCGTCTCGGCGCTTGCCAGAACAGACGAGCTTGATCGTTTGCTCGAGGCCCGCTACTCGCCAGACCAACGGGCGGATGCGTCGGCCATTATCAAGGATGAGAGCCGCTGCATTCGTTGCGCGTTGTGCGCGGAGCGCTGTCCCGTGGGCGCGATCACGATGGAACGAATGACGTTTCAACAAACTTGGGTGGAGGTCTCGGCGTGAACACGAAAGATGAACGAATCGGTGCAGATTCGCAGCCGCTGCTGGAGGAGAGTGAGCGTTTCGCACCTCCGCCGACCCGCCGCGATTGGCTGGGTTTGTCGGCGATATGGGCCGCCGTCATCGCGTGGACGGCGGCCGCGATTGGCGCGTTGCGACTTCCGATGCCATCGGTCTTTCCCGAGTCGAACTCGAGGGTCAAGCTGGGACCGGTGGACCAGTTTGAGCCTGGCAGCG
Source organism: Pirellulaceae bacterium (assembly GCA_041599835.1). Lineage (GTDB taxonomy): Bacteria > Planctomycetota > Planctomycetia > Pirellulales > Pirellulaceae > CAJQPP01. Next base: position 3,785 of record JBFILF010000184.1, on the reverse strand, counting down.
CGACCTACTTTTCGGACCTCAGCCTGTGGTTGTTTCGCGATGCCGAAGGTTTGTATGCGATTTCAACGGTTTGCACGCATCTGGGTTGCATCGCCACACGCACGAACGAGGGGAGGTTTGAGTGCCCATGCCACGGGTCGAAGTTCGCACCCGATGGGAAGGTAGTGGGGGGCCCGGCGCCCAAGGGTTTGAATTGGCTGGAGTTAAGTTTGGCGTCCACCGGGGAACTGGTGGTTGACAAAATCAAAAGCGTTTCACCCGGCACGCGCTTGCAGTTGTAGGCAAGCAGGAGTGTACGATGGCCGAGTTGCAGGAAAACCAGGAAAGCACCCCGACACGCGAGCAACACCGCGCCGCTGAGGACGAGGCGTCCAGTCAAACCAATGGCAAGGCGATTAAAGAGTTTCTGCACAACCTGCGGAAATCGCCGGCGCGCGTTCGCGACTCGATCGTACGCCACGGCAAGCCAACCTCGGCACGGTCCCAGTCGCAGGCGATCTTCTCGAACTTTTTTCTGCACATTCTCAGCGTTCGAATTCACAAGCACTCACTCCGCTTCTCCAGTACGCTCGGACTGGGAACGATCGCCCTGGTTCAGTTTTTACTGCTGGTCGTCACCGGAATCCTGTTGATGATCTACTACAAGCCGTCGATCGCCGAAGCCTACAACTCGATGAAAGACATCGAGTCGGTGGTCCCGGCGGGTCGCGTCATGCGCAACGTGCACCGTTGGGCGGCGCACGGAATGGTGGCCTGCGTGATCCTGCACATGGCCCGTGTCTTTTACACGTCGGCCTACAAAAAAATGCGCGAGTTCAACTGGGTGCTCGGCATGCTGTTGTTCGTGCTGACATTGCTGCTGAGTTTCACCGGCTATCTGCTGCCGTGGGATCAGCTCGCCTTCTGGGCGATCACGGTGGGCTCGAACATCGCCCGCAGCCCGCAGGAGGTGACCGATGCGTTGGGGATCACCGCCTGGTTTGATCCCGGTGGTTTCATGCAGGAGGCCCTGCTGGGGGCGCACTTCGTCGGGGAGGAAGCGCTTATCCGCTTTTACACGTTGCACGTCATCGTGTTGCCGATCGCCCTGAGCGTCATTCTCGCGGTGCACTTCTGGCGCATCCGCAAGGACGGCGGGTTGGCGCGACCGTCCGAGCCGATACCTGCCATACCCAACGGAAACGGTGAGACCAAAACCTGGGGATTGATGGCGTTGATGCGTGGCCGCACGCCAGCGGTGGGCAGGGAGCTGGCCAACACGGTGCCGGCCTGGCCCAATGCGCTGTATGCCATCGGCGCACTGACGATGTTGACGACCGCTGTGATGCTTTTGCTGGGCTACTTCATCGACGCCCCGTTGCGCGAGATCGCCAATCCCGCTTTGCCGGAGAATCCAGCCAAGGCTCCCTGGTACTTCCTGGGCCTGCAGGAACTGGTGGGGTATTCCGCGTTCATGGGCGGTGTCGGTATCCCGGTCCTCGTTGTTATCGGCTTGGCGCTGATCCCGTACCTCGATCGCGAGGAAGAGCAAATCGGCCGCTGGTTTAGCGGACCGCAGGGAAGGCGGATCGCATTGACCAGCTTTATCTTCACGGTCGTGGTGACGGTCGGCCTGCTGTACTTCACGCTTACCGCCGGGTGGCTGAGGGATTGGTTCCCTGACATTCCACAGCTGGCGATCACTGTGATCAACCCTGGAACGCTGCTGGTCGTCCTGTTTGCCGCCTGGTCGATCCGAACCGTCCGCGTTACCAATTCCACGCGAATGGGTGCCATTGCACTGTTCACGTGCTTTTTTGTCTCGTTCGTGATTCTGACTTACTTCGCGACCGTGCACCGTGGTCCAAACTGGGATTTTTACTGGCTGCCTAGTCAATGGCCGGCGCACTAAGAGGGGGATCCGCACGTGCTCGAAATCCGACGACTAAAGATCATCCTGCTCGTCTCGTCGCTTGCTTCGATCGTCATCCTGTACCTCAGCGCATACGAGGAGAATTTTGGTGGATCGTGGCGCCGACACCAGGCGGCATATCGAGAACGTGCCATCGCCACGGCAACGGATGACAGGATGCGCGAAGTGGCCAAGTCGATCGAAATCGGCCACAGACAAATCTTTCTTCCCGCGCTGGGGGAGATCGATCGCTGCACGACCTGCCATATCGGCATCGATGATCCAGCCATGGCTGACGCGCCGCAACCCATTCGCGCCCACCCAGGGCCGTATCTGCAACACCATTCCATTAATGAGTTCGGCTGCACGGTCTGTCATCAAGGACAAGGTCGGATGACGAAGCTGGCGGCAGCTCACGGACACGTCGCCCACTGGCACGCGCCGCTGTTGCCGCCTGAGCATGTGACCACTGAGTGCGGGCGGTGCCACACGAAACTGCCGTACGCCGATGAGAAGATCGTTCGCGAAGGGCGTCGTGTCTTTCGCAATTCGGGATGCGTCGATTGCCACCAACTCGAAGACATTGGCCATGACGTCGATGGCGACCTGACGCATCGGGGACTGGGGCTGGTGGGGCGCGAGTGGTGGAAGGGTCACCCTGACTTCGCTGCCGATTCTGACACGAATCGTCCGGCCTGGGAACAACTTCGCGAGTCGGATAGGGACCTGCTCCAGCAATTCCTGCTGACGCGTCACGGCGCGACCGAGCTGGCGCACGGCCAGTGGCTGTACGACCGGTTCGGATGCGGAGGTTGTCACAAGATTGGCGACTACGGCGGCAGTCTCGGCCTGGACTTGAGCGACGTGGGGCGCAAACCGAAACAACTATTTCCGTTTGAGGGGATCACGGGTGAAAAAAGTATTGCGAACTGGCATTACGAACACTTTCTTGATCCACAGCGTGTGGTCGCCGACAGTCAAATGCCGCGGCAGGGCCTGACTCGCGCCCAAGCTCGCGCGTTAGTGACCTACATGCTCTCCCTCCGGGACGAACCCGATCTACCGCGACAGTACATTCCGCCTGACGCCCGCGCTCTCGCCGGGGGCGGCCGTCCGGACGGCCAACAGCTGTTCGCTCGTTACTGTTCGGCGTGTCATGGCCAGTCGGGATTTGGCAATGCATACACGATTTTCGGACGAGGCGTCCCGGGGATCCTCAACCCGGATTACCTGCGTGTGTCACCGGCTGACTATATCCGTCAAGTTACCATCGCGGGCCGTCCGGAAAGGGACATGCCCACCTGGAACGAATCGCTGGATCGACCCGGCATCGAAGCCATCCTGGACTTCGTCGAGAGCCACCGCATCATCCCTGAACCCTTCGAACAATACGTCAATCGCCCGGGTGACGCGGATCACGGCGAACGGGTATTTGCCGAGACATGCGCCACCTGCCATGGAAATCGTGGCGAGGGGGACATCGGGCCAGCACTGCGCGATGCAACGTTCCTCGCGCTGGCAAACGATCGATTTATCTATGAAACTCTCGCGCAAGGTCGACCGTACACGCCCATGCCCTCGTGGGGGGATCTGCCGGCGGCAGACCTGGTCGGATTAATGGCCTTGTTGCGTCGTTGGCGTTTCGAGTTCACCGCGGAGCGCCCCCGACCAAGCGCCTCGATCCCCGGAGGCGAGCCGTTTGTCGGCGCTCCGCTATACGAGATGCACTGCGCCCGTTGCCACGGTCCGCAGGGCGAAGGTGGCCATGGTCCGGCGCTGCATAACTCCGTCCTGTTGGCAAGCGCCTCACGCGAATACATCGTGGGGAGTCTAAGGCGGTGCCGCGATTGGGCGCCGCCCGCTGGAACCGACCCCGCCCTGGTTGGCCCGGACG
>JBFILF010000183.1:0-9770 GCA_041599835.1 Pirellulaceae bacterium | reverse complement strand
GCACGCAGGCCGTTCGCCTGGCAGATCATTTGGGCATCCCTCATCTGTCGACCGGGGACATCTTGCGGTCCGCCAAGCGCGCGGGCACGGACTTAGGCAAACGCGTCGCGCCGATCATGGACGCCGGGGGACTGGTCAACGATGAGCTGATGCTGGGTGTCGTCCGCGAACGATTGGCTCAAGATGATTGCGGCGGCGGATTCCTGCTGGACGGTTTCCCCCGCACCATTCCGCAAGCCACTGGGCTGCAGCAAATGTTGCAGCAGTCCGCTCAACAGCTGGATTACGTGATCGAGTTGCGCGTCGCCGACGACGAACTCAAAAAGCGGTTGGAACGCCGCTTTCATGAAATGGAGAATCCCCGCGCCGACGATCAACCCGAAGCGATCCCCAAGCGGTTGGCCAAATATCACAGTGAGACCGCGCCGCTGCTGGATTTCTATCGAGGCCGAGACCGGTTGTTAAAAACGATTGATGGCATTGGATCGATCGACGAAGTTTTTGATCGAATCCTGGCCGCTATCGCGGCGCCGCCTGATCCGGTTTAACCGCCTGGGCACGGCGTACCCGCCCCCCATTTAGTCAATACTCGTTTTGTTGGGGCGTCCAATTTACGGCAACTGAGCGTGTCGACCGGCATTGCCGTTTTAATCCCTACCTGGCATTGCGGGACCGATTTTGCTCCGCCCGTTAAAAAACCAACGACGGCCGTGTACCGCATGCTAGATTTCCCTATTGGCCAAATCATTCAATTAAGTCCGATCGTATCAACCATGGTGTCGGGGCGGCGTCGATGACCTCCAAGGAATTGAACCCAGCGCAGGAACCGCTGAATTTTTCCGAGTTATTGACTCGTTGCATGGGGGAGCGCGAGTTTGCCTGTGGCATTCTCGAGTCGTTTCTGAAAACGTGCGATCGACAATTGGAGGACATCACGGAACTGGCGGAACGTGGATGTCGGGATGAATTGGCAAAACTCGCGCACCGCTTCAAGGGCACGGCCGCTACGGTAGCCGCCGGTCCGCTAAGCCGATTGTTGGCCCAGATTGAGCAGAACGCCCGCGCCTGGGTTAAGGCCCAGCCGGCGGACTCCGCCGAATCGACGGCTGCCTTGGATCGGGAAATCGACGAAAACATCGACCAGGCGCGGCACGAGATTATTCGATTGAGACAGTTCCTGATAAGCGAACTGGCACAATAACCCAGGCGATCGGAAGCGAACCCGTGCAAATCCTCATTGTAGAAGACAGTTCGACCGACGCTCGCATTTTGCAGTTTTCGTTAGAGCACTATGGCCATAAGGTCAGTGCCGCGGCATCGGCGGAAGAAGCGTTAGCGAAACTGCGCCAGGGCAGTTACCCGCTGGTCATATCGGATTGGGAACTTCCCGGTTCGTCAGGCATCGACCTGGTGCGCGACATTCGTTCCCGCAGCTGGAACCATTACACCTATGTCATCATTCTCACGTCAAAAACCGAAAAACGTTTCGTGGTGGAAGGCCTGGCCGCCGGCGCCGATGATTACTTGACCAAACCGTTTCAGCCACAAGAACTTTTCTTTCGCATTCGCGTGGCTGAGCGACTGTTGTCCCTGCAGGGCCGCGACGTGCTGATCTTCAGTCTCGCCAAATTGGCCGAATCGCGCGACCCCGAAACCGGGGCGCACCTGGAGCGGATTCGCGAATACTGCCGTATCTTGACGCGTCAACTTGCCGAGTCACCACAGTTTGCCGCGCAAATTGACGCCGATTACATCGAGTCAATTTACCTGACCAGCCCTTTGCACGACATCGGCAAAGTCGGCGTGCCGGACCATGTGCTGCTAAAGCCCGGAAAACTCAATGACCAGGAATTCGAGTTGATGAAGAACCACGCGTTGTTGGGGGGCGAGACCTTGCAGGCCGCGGCGCAACTTCACCCAAATCATCAGTATTTGTTGATGGCTCGCGACATTGCCTTGACGCATCACGAGCGATTCGACGGCACGGGATACCCTTACGGCCTTTCTGGAAATGACATTCCGCTTTGCGGACGCATCGTGGCCGTGGCCGATGTGTACGACGCGCTGACCAGCAAACGCGTCTATAAACCGGCGTTTTCGCATCAGAAGGCGGTAGACATTATTTGCGAGGAAAGCGGCAGTCACTTTGATCCGCTGATCGTCGAGGCATTTTTGACTTGCGCCGACACGTTTCAAAAGATTCGCAGCGAGCTTTGCGAAGACCGCCCCTCGTCGGCCTTTCCCCTGCTCAACGGGTTGGACACAACCCATGTTGGCCTAAATCCAATTGCCCCCGAAGCTTAATAGCGACTTTCCTTACGGCCGGACGACGCCTTGGCGTGGGTGAATTATGCAGGTCGCTCCACCAGCAAAAAGATCACGTTGTGGTTTTCTTCGCAGAATACGCTGGCCCGGGCCAGTTCCCGGTCGGGGATCCGCGCCGTCAATTCCATCATCGACACGCGGTCACGGTACAACAGATTCCAGTCCATAATCGCTTCCATGTATCCAATGGCCTCGATGTCCTCGAGGAAATTGGTGATCAGCAGCTTGCCACCGGGTTTCAAACGTTGAAATAACTCCGCCACCAGCCGCTGGGAAATCGAACCATTGAGGTAATCAAACAGTCCGCTGCTGTAGATCAAGTCAAACGTGCCGCATTCGAATCGTCCACCCATCAGTTCCCGCGCCGATGCCAGAATCGTTTCCACGCCAAATCGGCCGTAGTCGTCATCAATCCGGCTGAGGCTTTCCGCATCGGAATCCAGCGCGACGGCCCGTGAAAACCGGTGGCGAATGATGGCGCTGGAGATTTCAGCTTCGCGGAAATGTCCCGCGGCCACCGACAGGAATTCCAATTGCGGATTGTCCGCCGACATCGTGTCAATCAGATCGGCGATCACGCCGCGCCGCGCTTTGACGCCTTGGCAAGCAGAACAGACGGTTGTCCAGCGATGCAGCCGCTGGCCCACCCAATTCATTTCCGGCGGTGACCAGAACTGCTCGCTACCGTAAATGTAATCCAACAAGACGGCATCGCCGGCATATCCCCGCGGTTTGACAAACGCGCGTCGTGTAAACTCGTCCTGGTGTAAAGCCTGGAAAATTGCCTGCGATCGACACGCACCGATACACGACTGCCAGTCAGCGCACGACTCAATATCGCGCTTGGCTCGCAGCGCACCATAGATTTGACGGATGATCTGCCCGAGTGAGTCAAAGCTGGTTGATCGATCAAGGATTACGGTGGTTGCGTTGTCAAAAAACTCAAACACCGCTTGATCATTGCTGGCATCAAAATGTGGCGATGGCAGCAATATTGACGGCCCATCGTTTCGGATCAACTTAGAACTGAATCTGCCCGGATAAACCTTTCGAGTTTTGTGGATCATTAACGAACGAGACCAAAAAGCCAGTTCTTCATGTTCCGCGTCAGGCGCGGAGCGGGTAAGAAGCTAAAACAATCAATTGAAAATGTCAACTTTTTTTTGCGGACTGAACGCTTAGAGCATTTTTTCAGGCGCCCGCGGGCTCCGTTTGTTTTTCTTCGAACCTGGGACTGAGTCCCAGTCATCGAGCCGGGCCGATTTTGCCCAAAAAATCCGGCTGAGATTGCGTATTAACCGTTGCGCAAACATGTCGCAGTAAGCCGCGGGCAATCCCACCCCACGAATAGGTGGAAAGGCGGGCGATTGATCGACCACCGTTGATCCGTTCCTTCGTCAATATCGTTACGGTGTGCATGGGGGAGTTTCCAGCTGGGGCCAAATCAAGCCGCGAATCGGCGAGGACTCAGCATTGCAAAAGCTACGTTTTAACACGTGTTTTTCCGAGGTTGCGCCACCCAGACCCGCTCGCGTAAACGGTGAGCGGTGCGATCGTTTTTTATGGACCATCTGGATTCCAGATTCGAGGACTCATTGCCAGACGTTGACGACGTTCAATGGCGCGAAGTTTCCAAGCGGGCTTGCGTGCAGACGTTGGTCAACGAAGACGGCGACGCGACGCGGTTAGTTTGCAAGCGGATTTATTTTCACGGGCACGACCAATACGAATTTTCACGCCAGGTTAATGGATTGGACGAATGGCGGGCACTGTCTAACCCGGCCTTTCTGCCATATCAAAAAGTCTCCAGTCAAAGCGATTCGATTTGGCTGTTCCGGTCGTTTGCCCCTGGCGTTCATTTGGGCGAGTTTCTCGGGCCCCAAGCTGACGCCGGGCAAGTCGTCAGGTTGGCGATTCGCTTGTCGGACGCGGTCAATGCGGTTCATGATCACGGCTGGCTACATCGCAACTTAAAACCGCAAAACATCATTGTCGATCCCCGTGGTCAAGTAACGCTGGTCGACGGAATCGTTGACTTTGCCTCGCTGATTGCCACGCGCGATGAATTGGAGAATACCGAGCAGTTCGCGTATTGCTCCCCGGAACAGCTGGGCATGCTCAGTCATCCGTTATGCCCGGCTTCGGATCTGTATTCCATCGGCATCATTTTGTACGAGTGCCTGGCCGGGCGTCTGCCGTTTCGCGGCGAGGACGGCGAGAATTTGCTGCTGCAACAAATGTCCCAGTCGGCCGTTCCGCTTTCACAAATCGGGGTCGTCGTGCCGGGCACGCTGGAAGAGATCATTTTTCGATTGCTGCGGAAGGACCCGCGGGAACGATACCAGTCGGCGTCCGCCTTAAGTCAAGATTTGCGCAAACTGGACTTGGCGTTGAGTCACGGCAAGCGAAATCCCTGCTTTGCCTTGGGCATCAATGATCGCCGGCAAACCGTGATTGAACCGAATTTCATTGGCCGCGAGAGCGAGCTGTTCAAATTGCAAATTGAACTGAATTCGGGTCGGCTGGGCCGCAGCGGTTTAGTGCTGGTCGAGGCCGAGTCGGGCTGCGGGAAATCGCGGTTGTTAGATGAAGCCAGGCGGGTAGCGCAGCAAGACGGTTTCTGGGTGCTGACGGGCAGTGGTCACAACGAAGTGGCGGCCAAATCGTACCAACTACTCGACCAGGTCGTCGAGCAGATAATCCACCGCCTCGACGAAGCCGACGATGACTTTCGATCGCGGATCGAAAGCCAGATGCAGGAACATAAGGGTCCGCTGGCCCGGGCATTGCCGCGGGTTGCCGAGAAACTGAGCTGGTCCTCCCGCGAGCAAATCGGCCCGGAGGCTTTTGGTGAAGCCCGGTGTATCAGCGCGATCTGCAAGTTGTTAAGTCTGCTGGGAACGCGAGAACGGCCGTGCTTGCTGGTGTTCGACGATTGCCAATGGGTGGATGAGTCCACCACCAAATTGTTTGCGCAATGGTCGCGGCTGCTGCGAACGGTTCCGCAGGGTGAACGATTCGTCACGATGATCATATCGTTTCGCCACGAAGAGGTGCCGGCTGATCATACCTTGCGGAATTTAATTGCGGCGCTGCATGTGCAACTGCAGCCGTTTGACAACGACCAAATCGCGCTGATCGCCCGATCCATGACCGGCCCGTTGCCGCCCAACGTGTTGCAGCTGATTTGCCAGTTAGCCGCGGGCAGTCCATTCATGGCCACGGCTGTTGTTCGCGGTATGTATGAACCCGGGTTGCTGGTGCCTTCGGCCGACGGATGGATCGTGAACGCCAGTGAATTGGACGATCTCAGTTCGTCCGACGACGCCGGTCAGTTCCTGGCGCGGCGGATCGGGTTGCTCCCCGATGAATTGATCGATTTCTTGACCCATGGCGCGGTGTTGGGCAAGGCCTTTAACTTGCCGATGGCGCAACAATTGGCGGGTGTCGACGGCGAGTGCTTGGACAAGTACTTGATGGAGGCCGTGTCCAAAAATCTGGTATGGCTGGAGGAATCGAACCAGCGTTGTCACTTTGTACACGACAAGATCCGCGAAGAGCTCTTGCAGCGAATCGACGAACCACGCCGCCAGGCGTTGCATCTGAAGGCCGCGCGGTATTTGCAACGACAGTCCGATGGACGCGTCGTCGACCTGGCTTACCACTTTGACGCCGCCGGACACAGCCAAGAGGCGCTGCAATATGCGCTGTCGGCCGCCCACCAGGCGCGACTGCAGCATTCGCTGCAATTGGCCGAACAACAGTATCGCATTGCCGAACGGGCCCAGTCGGCCGACGCCAACGTGCGATTCCGAATCGCCGAAGGCGTAGGCGAAGTTCTGATGCTGCGCGGCAAGTACGTCGAAGCCAAAGCGGCATTTGACGAAGCCGCCGCCCTCGCCAAAACGGATATCGACCAGGCACAAATCGCCGGGAAACAGGGGGAGTTGGCGTTCAAACGCGGCGATATGGAAGCGGCAACGGTGCAATTGGAGATGGCGCTGAGAAAGCTGTCTACGTACGTCCCCAAAAGGGGGCTGGCGGTTGGCGCCTTGTTTGTGGTGGAGGTTTGTTTGCAGGTGCTGCATTCGTTGCTGCCAAGTTTGTTTGTGGGGCGCCTCAACCGCAAACCTGATCCGATCGAGCGATTGCGATTGCATTTGCACAGCCGATACGCGCATGCTTGCTGGTTCGCCCGCAGTAAATTCCGCTGCCTCTGGTCACATTTTCGCACGTTGAACCAGGCGGAAAAATATTTGCCCTCGCCGGAACTGGCCCAGGCGTATTCCGACCATGCGCCGGCTATGAGTCTCATCCCGTTTCCCAGTCGCGGCATCGAATATGCCAACCGCTCATTGCAAATTCGCAAAACATTGAACGATGTGTGGGGCCAGGGCCAGTCCCTGCACTACATGGGGATCGTCTTGTACGCGGCGGCCCGGTTCGATGAATGCATTGAAACTTGCCGCGAGGCGGTACGGCTGTTGGAGAAGACGGGCGACTATTGGGAGATGCACATCGCCCGCTATCAAATTGCCGGGTCACTATATTACCTCGGCAAACTAGAAGAGGCACAGCGCGAGGCCCAGTTGATTCATGAATCGGGACTCGAGATGGGCGACTACCAGGCGTCCGCCATCAGTCTCGATGTGTGGGCTCGGGCCAAAATGGGCCAACCGCCCCGCGAGGTGTTTGTCAAGGAATTGAAGCGGCGCCGCATCGACTCTCAGGGCACCGCCCAATTATTGTTGGGGCAGGGTGTGGCCTATCTGGGACAGGGCAACGTCGACCGGGCGGCTCATTGTTTCCGGCGGGCACTGCGCGTCGGCAAAACGTCGGGCGTTCGCAATGCGTACGTGTTGCCGAACTATGCGTGGCTGGCGACCGCCCTGCGGTGCCAAGCCGAAACCACCGCCGCTTATAAACCCACTCGCAAACTAAAATTGCTGGCGGCTTCGCAACGCTACGCCCGCCGGCTGATCGTGGTTGCCTGGCCGATGAAGCACTGTTTGCCGCATGCGCTTCGCGAATTGGGTTTAACGACAGCCATGCAGGGCAATCACGGCCGGGCCGCCCATTACATTCGCAAGGCGATGCGGATCGCCAAAAAACTCAAGTTGCAGCACGAATTGCGGTTGTGCGAACTGGCCCTGCAGATCGTCAATCCCCGCGTCGATCATCTGCAGGCCATCAATCGCGAAATCGAATCGACCCCCAATGCCGCACCCATCTTTCGCTGTGACGTCGCCGCTCCCGTCGCCAGCCGGGAATTGGAGACGATTTCGCTGGCCGACCGATTCAACCGCGTCATGAAATCGGGCCGCGACATCGCCGGGGCATTGGACGAAGCGTCGATTCTCAAGCAAGTCAAGTCAGCGGCGCTCGGCCTGCTGCGCGGGCAACAATGTTACATCTTCAAAGTCGGGCCGGATAACGAACTGACGCCCGTGGAACCCGACGACGAGGTGCGGGAAGAAGAGATTCAAATCGTCAACGAATCAATCAACGCCGGGCAGGCCGTCTCCTTGGAAAATTCACATCTTGCCCGAGTCCGCAGCGAATTGGCGCTGTCGCGCTCGATTGTGGCCGCGCCGATCTTTGTCCGTGGCTCGATCCATTCGTGTTTGCTGGTGGTGCACCGCGAAGTCAGCCGCCTGTTCACCAAAACGGAAGAAAAGCTCAGCAATTTTATCTCCACCATCGCCGGCGCCGCCTTGGAAAACGCCGACGGGTTTTTGCGCCTGCAACAACTGAATGAAACACTGGAACAACGGGTTGAACAACGAACGTCCGCCTTGGAACAGCGGGCCAAGGAATTGGCCATTGCCAATGCCAACTTGAAACGCGTGGCCCGCGACCTGACCGAAGCGCAAACGGAACTGGAATCGGCCAAAGAACGGGTGGAACTGGCCAGCCAGGCAAAAAGCGATTTCTTGGCCACCATGAGCCACGAGATCCGCACGCCCATGAATGCCGTCATCGGCATGACGGAACTGTGTATGTCAACTGACCTGGACCAGGTGCAACAAGGGTATCTTAAGGTCGTCAAGTCGTCGGGCGCCAGCTTGCTTAAGATCCTTAATCAAATCCTCGATCTATCAAAAATCGAGGCCAACAAAATGGAGTTGGAATCCATTCCATTCAGTTTGCGAACCGTGGTCGAAGAAGCTTGCGATCTGCTCAGCTTCAATGCCATGCAAAAGAATATAGAAATTTTCTGTCGGGTCGATCCGCAAATTCCCGAATCGTTGATAGGTGACCCCAACCGACTGCAACAGGTCCTGAACAACTTGATCGGCAACGCGGTCAAATTTACCGATCAGGGTGAAATCGTGGTCGACGCCCAGCTTTGCCACAGCGATTCAGACCAGCTGAAGGTGCAGTTCTCGGTGCAAGACTCCGGGGTCGGCATCGCTGCAGACAAACAAAAATTGATCTTCGAGTCGTTCAGCCAGGCCGACAGCTCTACCACCCGGCGGTTCGGCGGTACCGGTTTGGGACTGACCATTTCGTCGCGATTGACCGAGATGATGGGTGGCAAAATCTGGGTGGAAAGCGAAGTGGGTAAAGGCAGCACGTTTCTATTTAATGCCCGCTTCCAAACGGATCCTGCCAGTTTGGCTGACCGTCCGCCTCTCCCGCTCGAATCGACCAAAGCGCTCGTTGTCGTTCGCAATCCGCGAGCGGCCGCCATTTACGTGGAAATCCTCGAAGCTTGGGGAGCCATCGCAGCCGCCGCTGACGTCGAACAATTACTGGAATGGAATCGCCGCGAACGGCTGGGCCAATACGACCTGCTGGTCGTCGATGTCGACCAAACTGGTTTTGGAGGATGCAGTCTGCTGGATCAACTGGCAGCGGAAACCGACCGTCCAATGATCGGGCTGTTTCCCAAAGACCGCACGTCGCTGATCCAGGACCGGAATCCATCATTGAAAATTGAATTTGCGTCGCGGCCAGCCACACGCGACGCGCTGTGGCGCGCCATCGAGAGGCTGCGTGGTGAATACACCGCTCCCCCAGCGGCCATCCCTTCCGCTCATACCTCGACCGCCCAGGGCCTCAACATCTTGTTGGCCGAGGACGTCGATATTAATCGTCAGATCGCAACCAGCTTCATCGAGCGGTTGGGCCACAATGTGACCGTGGCCGAGAATGGCATTGAAGCTTTGTTGAAACTGGAACAAGATTCGTTTGACGCGGTATTCATGGACGTGGAAATGCCGGAAATGGATGGCTTGGAGGCAACGCGCAAGATCCGCGAATCAGAAACCGACGGCAGCGGGATTCCAATCATTGCCATGACCGCTCACGCCCTGCCGGAAATTCACCGCAAATGCCTGGATGCCGGCATGAACGATTACATCACCAAGCCGCTGGAGCCCGATCGCCTCCGCGCCGTGTTGCGCGACATCCACCAACAACGCTGATGGTCGCCACGCTGG
>JBFILF010000182.1:0-9819 GCA_041599835.1 Pirellulaceae bacterium | reverse complement strand
GATAATTGAGCATCTTGGTCGGGCCAACTTCTTTGCTGAACCGCATGTCGGCGTATTGCGTTGGCAACGGTTTGGGCTTGTAGGTGCATAGATGCTCACAGAATTGCAGGTACATCGGATGGTCCAGATAGAAATGTTGCCGGCCGGTCAGGGTGCGCCAGGGCACCAGCATTTCGACGTTGTAGGTGAACGGTGAATAAGCCCGGCCGTTTTCGATTAGCGCCGACCACATCGGGCTGTTGACAAAACGTTGTGGACGGGCCTGCAGCGTCTTGTAATCACACCGCACGCTGCGAGACTTTTCCGCCAGGTGCGTCAGTGGCAAACCGACTTTTTTCTCGATGTTGGCGTAGGACCGATACGCCAGCTCCCCGTTGGTCACGCTGGCAAAGTGCAGAATCGTGTTGCAGGCGTCGGCGTCCTCTTTGATCGACAGGTATTTGCCGCCGTTCCATTGCTCGGTTGGCCAACTCTTCAAACACTCCTCATACACGTCGTCAACCATGTAATGGGTGCCGTGCGCGCCCAAGCCGTTTTTGGCGGCCATCGGACCGAACGAAATGAATTGGTTGTACAGATTCTTGTAGTCGCGCTCGACGACTTTGATGTTGGGCATTGTCCGACCGGGGATCGCTTCCACCTCGCCCGCCTTCCAGTCCGCCAGCCCCGGTTGGGCGATTTCGGCGGGCGAGTCGTGTGCCAGTGGCGTGGCAACGACATCCTGCACCGGCACGGGAAAATGTTTTTCCGCCAACTCCGAGAACTTTTTGGCGATCGCGCGAAAAATCTGCCAATCACTTTTGGATTCCCAGCAGGGCGGCACGGCCGCCGACAGCGGGTGGATAAAGCTGTGCAGATCCGTTGAATTCAGGTCGGCTTTTTCGTACCAGGTTGCCGCGGGCAAGATGATATCCGAATAAAGCGCGGACGTGTCCATGCGAAAATTCAAATCGACGACCAGGTCCAGCTTGCCTTGCGGGGCTTGCTGGTGCCACTTGATTTCCTTGACGCTGTCGGCCGCCAGATCCTCGGCGATTTCGTTGTGGTGCGTGCCCAGGTAGTGTTTCAGAAAGTATTCATGGCCTTTGGAGCTGGCCATCAAAGCATTGCCCCGCCAGATGTACCAGACCCGCGGCCAGTTCTCGGCTGCATCGGGATCCTCCACGGAGAATTGCAAATCACCCGACTTCAACTGATCGACCACGTACTGGACGACGTCGTCGCTGGTTGTCGCACCCATGGCAGCAGCGTCCCGGGGAATCTCCAGCGAGCTTTTGTTGAACTGTGGGTAAAAGGGCAACCAGCCCGACCGGACGGCGCGCGATTGAACGTCCATCGTGTGGCCTTGGGCCAAAGAATCATCAGGCTGGTTGCGTGGCACCGTGTGATAGTCGGTGAAACTTTTTTCGTAGCGCCATTGGTCGGTGTGAACGTAGTGCCAACTGGGCGCGTTTTGCAGCCGCGATGGCGGAATCCAGTCCTTGGCCATCGCAATGGCCCCCCAAGATTCTCCCGGCGCGAGCTTTTCCTGGCCGACATAGTGAGCCAGCCCACCGCCATTGACGCCGACGCAGCCACACAACATCAACGCGTTGATGCCCGCCCGGTACATCAAGTTGCCGTGGTACCAATGGTTGATGCCGGCGCCGATGATGATCGTGCACTTGCCCTTTGTGTGCTCGGCAGTCGAAGCCCATTCGCGGGCGAACCGAATCACCATCTGGCGGCTCATGCCGGTATATTTTTCGGACCAGGCCGGCGTGTAAGGGGTGTCGTCGTCGTAACTGGCCGGGTAATCGCCCGGCAATCCCCGCGGCACGGCATATTGCGCCATCATCAGGTCGTAAGCCGTGGCGACGATCACTGTTTGGCCATCGACCGTTTGAAGCCGTTTGACCGGCACTCCGCGCGAAATCTCCGCGGCTTGGCCAAAGTCATCCAGCTGAACTAACTCCACTCCGTCGTTACCGCTAAGCAATGTCAGGGCCGGTTCGATTTTGCTGCCATCCTTGCCGTCCTTGAGGGTGAGATTCCATTTGCCACCGTTTTGATCCCAGCGAAAACCGCCGCTGCCCATAGGCATTTTGGGTAGGCCGCCAACCTCATCCCACATCAAAAATTTCCAGTCGCCGTTTTCTTCGTCGGCATACTCGGCCAGCCGATTGGCGCGGAGCAACTGGCCCGGTCGATATACCCCACCGGCCCCGGCCGGTTTCAACTCGACCAACAACGGCGCGTCCGTGTAACGCTTGACATATTTGATAAAGTACGGAACCTGGCGGTCATGGTGGGCTTCCTTCAGCAGCACGTGACCGACGGCCATCCACCAGGCGCCGTCCTGGCCGGCGTTTAGCGAAACCCATTCGTCGGCGTATTTTGCCACTTGGTTGAAATCCGGCGCGAACACCCACATCTTGGTGCCGTTGTGCCGGGCTTCTGCTGCGAAATGGCAATCGGGGGTCCTCGTCATGTTCAAGTTGGATCCCATCACGGCCAACAGCTTGGCGTTGTACCAGTCCGCCGATTCGTGCACGTCGGTTTGTTCCCCCCACACCTCGGGCGAGGCGGTCGGCAGATCGCAATACCAGTCGTAAAACGACAGTGAGATCCCACCCATCAGCTGCAACATTCGCGAGCCGGCCGCGTAACTGATCATGGACATGGCCGGGATTGGCGAGAAACCGGCAATGCGATCGGGCCCGTAGGCTTTGATGGTGTGGATGTTGGCGGCGGCCATGATTTCCAGGACGGTGTTCCAATCGGTCCGCCGCAGTCCGCCTTTGCCTCGGGCCTGCTGCCATCGCTTCCGCGTGTCCGGGTTGCCCACCAGCGATTTCCAGGCGTCAACCGGGTCGTTAAACTCGCCCCGCGCCTTTCGCCACAAATCCAACAGCGCGCCGCGAATGTACGGGTATTTAACCCGCAACGGGCTATACAAATACCACGAATACGAGATGCCGCGTTGGCAACCGCGCGGTTCATAAGGCGGGATTCCCGCTTCCATTTCCGGGTAATCGAGGGCCTGCATTTCCCAAGTCACAATGCCTTCCTTGACGTGAATGTTCCAGCTGCAACCGCCCGTGCAATTCACGCCATGGGTACTGCGAATCACTTTGTCATGCTGCCACCGATTGCGGTAAAACTCTTCCCACCCTCGCAGCTGAGGATCGGTTTCGTCCTTGATCCAGCGTATGGCATGTTTGGATTTGAGCATCAGAAAGGCCTTAAATTTTTGAGTCAATCACCAGGCTGCCACGGACGGATCGCAACCGGTTTTTCCACAACACATCGAACAAAAACAAAACCAGGACAGCGCCAATCAAACCGAGAATCGAGAAACTGACCATCGAGGCGCCCAGCGGTTGCGGCTGGCTGTTGGCCGCGCGGTCTTCCATGACGGCGACCAGCGCATGAATTTCATCCGGTTGCAGCGGTTTGTCTTGCAAAATAGACTGCATCGTGGGTGTGGCTGGCGACTGCAACCATGCGCTGAGGGCTGCCCGACCATTCAGTCGCTCATAAACCCGTGTCAGGTCCGGACCCAGGTTTCCACCGCCCAATCCGCCAACACCGGGCAAGCGATGACAGGACATGCACATCGTGCCGCCGCCCTGCAATTTCTCGTGTCCGGTGAATAGGGCCAGGCCGCGCCGAACATCGGCCGGCGTAAATGGCTCGCTCGAAATGGGTGTGCCTTTAAATTGCGACTCTTCCAGCAGTGATTCGGCCTCGATCAAATCCAGTAGAAAGCCGGCTTTTTCCGCGGTCAGCCCCACGATCTTGGGCATCACAACGCCACGGGCATCTTGCAATAACTGCGCGGCGTAGGGATCACCGCTGTTGATCATCTGTTGCGGGTCCAACATGTATCGGATCAACCAGTCGCGGTCTTTACCCGCCTGCTGGGCGCGGGCCGAGACGTCTTTCAAGTCGGGACCCGTCAACCGCCCGCCGCCTATCGTGTGGCAACTGGCGCAGTTGGCCTTGAAGTAGGCCGCCGTCTCTTGACTGGAAAGCGGTTGCGACCCACAAGAGAAAACAAAGATGCCGCAGCTAAGGGCGGCGACCAGTTGGGTACGTCGGCGGGGAAATCACAAACTCAACATATGTGGAATCTGAATCACAACCTTGCGTCGAGGCATCAGACTCGCGAAGGTCGAGGCAAACGTTGTGCCAAGTGTCCTGTTGAAAAGTTCTCCATTAAATTCCACGTTGGAACTAAACGGTCGACGAGCTGATCTCGCACACTTGAGCGAATCAGCGCGCCGCACATGTTTGGGGCGCGGCACATTTGGGTGGGACGTTTCGCCGAAATGACACGCTTGGTGGCGGTCGGTTTGGAGAAGTGAAAGAAATGAGCGGCCGCGCACGGCCGCTATCCAGCGTCACATGGCTTAAAAGCCGATCAGCTTAGGCTGCCCCCAATTCCGTTTGCAACTGTAGCGCGCGCGGGAACAGCACGTTGTTTTCTTTGTGGATATGAAGGTGCATGTCGACCTCCAGCTCCCGCAGGCTGTCGTACCAGGCCCGATACGAATTACAGGCACCCGGCGGTGGCTGGAACTGGTTGGTCAGCCGGCGGATTTCCTTCAGCACGCCGCCGGCTGTGTTGTGTTCGTGCTCCATCATTCCAATCGGATTGGCAATGGTTCCGAACGGATAATCCGGCACGCGCGAAGCGGATTCCAGCTGTCGAATGGCGGGAAACAGTACAAGCTCTTCCTTCGCCATGTGCGGTTCTAATTCTGCCCGCAGCTCCTGAAACTTTCGCATGACATCGAGAAGTTCGGGATGCGCCTCCCCATGGCGCTGGATGACGCGACGCCCCAGTTGCTCAAGACGAGGCAATTCCGATCGCAAAAATGCGTGATGCATGGTCTCAATGTGATCGCACAGGTTTGACATTGATTCCGACGACCAATCGGTTTCGTCGGGTTGATCAGGCCGGTCTTGCACATCGCGGAGCCGCTGCAGCACGGCTTGCAAATCAATTTTTTTGGTGCGGCACGCCTCCGTGAGGGTTTCATCTCCGCCACAACAAAAGTCGATGCCGAAATCCTCGAAGACCCGGGATGTTGCCGGGCACTGCACCACCCACTGGCCTACGGTACGACAGTCGGTTGACATTGTCATCGTTTACTCCCCGCGACTATTTGGTTGAATCGTTGGACTGAGTTTTGTTTCATTGATGACGCTACCGCAATATCCGCGCCGATTTTGAAGGAGCAGCGGGGCAAACGACAATGGCTTGCCGCGGCGCGACCACAAAGCACACGTCGGGCCAATATGTGCTGGACCGCACAGTCTGGGGACGGTGGAGTTGTGGTTGTTGAACCCCGGGTTTTTTGAGCCGCGCGGGGGCGGTTACCGTCCAATGGAACAACGTTTGCAACGAATTAGAGATCGACAATTCATCGTGCTTGCGGTTGTGTGAGGTATTTCAATGAACGATCGCTTGATGCGGGTGTCGCTGTTGGCCGTTGCGCTATTGCTGGTCCTTACGGCCTTGGGAGATGCCTTGGTGATGTTTGTCGTTTCGGCGGCATTGTTGGTTGGAATGATGTTATTACGCACGGTGCGGCAACAACGGTGGTCGGCGATGGTTGCCTGTCTCGTTGCGGTCGTAGTGGCGGCGAGCTTGATGTTGTTTTGAAAACATCGCTTTGTGCGTCAAAATAGTCTGCCTCACTGATGGCCAATTCTAGTGATGAATGATTTGATGCCGCGTGCAAAAAACTTAGGCAACCCATTGCTTCAAGGAGAACAATCATGTTAGGGCAAATTTTGATCAGCTTGATGTGGATGTTCGCGCAAATCGCCGAACCGGCGGACAACCAGCAATTGCGCGCGCTGGATCATTACGCGGGGACCTGGGATGTAACGCTGACGATCGAAGCGTTAACGGATAGCGGGCAAGACCAACAGTTCACGGGTGAGGTCACGGGCAAGTGGATTGTCGATGGTCATTTTTTGGAACAGATCGGGCGGTACCGGATCGGCGATCAGACGTTGACAATCAAAACCATTATGAGCTTTGATTCGAAACAGGACCGGTATCACTATTGGTATTTTTTGTCGGGCGGTGAGGTTCGCGAAAGCACGGGGAGCTGGAACGAGAGCCAACAGAAGATGACATCGACGATGAGGGATCCGGACAATCAAAACGTGACCACCTTCACGGCGGATTTTTCGGAGGCGGGCGTCGAACGCTGGGTGATCGAAACGCAAAACAACACGGGGTTGGCGGTGACCCGGATCCGCGGCACCAATACGCGTCGCTGACGTCAGGCTTTTTTGCTGACCAGCCGCTGAATGGTTTTCTGCAATTCCCGCCGCCGCAGGGGCTTGGCCAAGTAGTCGTCCATGCCCACTTTGAGGCATTTTTCGCGATCGCCCTTCATGGCCTGCGCCGTAATGGCCACGATCGGAATGTGCCGGCCCGAGTCTCGTTCTTGTGCGCGAATCTTTTCGGTTGCCTGCAGTCCATCCATCTCGGGCATTAAGATATCCATCAGCACCAGGTCAAATTGGTCCGGCGCATCATTCAGAACATTGATGGCTTCCCGGCCGTTGTTGGCGATCGTGACGGAATGACCCCACCGCGACAGCATGGCTACGGCAAACTTTTGGTTGGCGACGCCGTCCTCGACGAGCAGAATTCTCACCGGCATGTCTGTGGTGGGCGGTTGGGTGGGTTCCGGTTCTTCGAGCGTTTCTGGTTCACTGGCAATCACCGGACTTGTCACCGGCCGTGCGTCGAATACCTGTTTGGCGCGGAGAATGGAGGTCGTTAAGTCAGATTGTTTCACCGGTTTGGTCAAGCAAGCCTCGACACCCAGGCCTACCAGACGCTGGATTTGTTGGCGTTTTTGAGCTGACGTCAAAACAATGATGATTGGATCGACCAGCTCGCGGTTGCCGCGGATGGATTCAACGAGAGGGACCGCGTCGGCGATGTCGGTGACCAACAGCTGCATCGGGTGGCCGGTGGCTTGTTGTTTTAGCAGGGCATGCACGGCCGCTTGCGCCGATTCCGCCGCGCCAACCCGCATGCCCAACGTGCTTAACATTTCTTCCAATATTTTTCGATTGGTTGGCCGGTCAGTCACCGTCAACGCAAGCAACTCCGCCAGGTCGGCATGCACGCCGGCCTTGGCCGGCTCCGTATCCATCCGCACGGTGAAATGAAAGGTGCTGCCCTGGCCAGGTTGACTGTCGACCCAGATTTTACCGTCCATTAACCGCACGAGTTCGCTGGATATGGTCAATCCTAAACCTGTGCCCCCATAACGTCGCGTGGTGGCCATGTCGACTTGCGTAAAAGCATCAAAGATGGAATGGAGCTTGGATTGGGGGATGCCGATCCCCGTGTCGCGAATGGTTATATACAAAGTCGCGCCATCAGGGCCCATTTCCTGGACCTTCACATTGGCCTCAATTTCACCGTGGTCGGTAAACTTGATCGCGTTTCCAACCAGGTTCACCAGGATCTGCCGCAGTCGGCCGCGATCACCGCGAACCATGTCCGGCACGTCCTTCTCGACATTCCAGGCCAATGCCAATCCTTTGGACTTGGCCCGCAGCGCCAACGACTTCATCGTTTCGCCCACACATTCACGCAGCGAAAATGGGTGAACGTCGAGCTCCAGTTTGCCGGCTTCGATTTTGGAAAAATCCAAGATTTCATCGATGATGTCGACCAGCGATTCGGCCGATTCCAGCGACGTGGTCAGGTAGTCGCGCTGCACGTCCGTCAGGGCGGTATCCAATACCAGTTCCGTCATGCCGATAATGGCATTAATTGGGGTGCGGATTTCATGGCTCATGTTGGCCAGAAACTCGGACTTCATGCGGTCGGAATCCTCGGCCTTGCGGCGTGCGGATTTCATCTCCTCCTCTACCCGCTTTCTCTCAAAAAAGGACGGTATTTGATAAGCGATGCTTTTGGATTGGCTGGATTTGGGCACATACCGCGCCAAGTGCTGTTTGATCTTGCGCGGCGAAGCCATGATGAACGTGCACGTGTCGTCACCGGCGGCCTTGCAACTGATCTCCACCGCCGTCAACGGCACGCCAAAACTCTCTTCGCACCAACCGGAACTGTAACCGGCGTTCATGATGCATACCGGCTTGTCCGAACGGATGCCCGCTTTGATCCAAGCGTCTGCCTCAAATGAAAACGGGTGATCGTATTTCAAAAAGCAGTTTTCGTCGGGCGTCGGCGAGCTTTCCGGGCTGATATCGACAAATGCCCAACCCGAGTAGGCAAAGTGCACGGGACCTGCCGAAAGTTTGGCAATCGGATCCACCACCCCCATCTGTTTATGAAAGTTTTTAGCATCTTCCATCCCAATCACATGGGCAATGTCGAACAAAAAGCTGCGGCCAATGGCAAACGCCTCTTCCTCACCATGATCGGCATACAGGTTCTTAATCGTCGCCAGAAAGTCGACCGACAACGACGATGCCCGCAATAACACGTATCGTTGGCCGCTAATTTCGATCGTGGCCTTGGTCGGGTCGATGGTGGTCTGTGAGAAATATTTGCCGACCGTCTCCTCGGCCAAATTGAAAAAGGAAGCGTATGCTTCCGGGACCCGCACGGTATCACCGGTGGCCGGCCATTGTACACGCTCGCGCAACTGGCCAATCTCCGCCTGCAAACGGCGAATTTTGTCTTCCAGTTCCCGCTCTCTGCTGGAATCGTTCACAAATTGGCCTGGGTGGAGCGTCAATCAGTAACAAAGGTCTCAAACGACAAGCTTAATCTTAACCGAAAGCCCACTGGCCTGCAGAAAAACGGCAGCGCGGCAAAGTCAGAGGTCGGCCAGGCAACTATTGGCAAGTCGCCAATGCGGCGGTGATAATGACTCGTGAAAATAAATAGGAGCCGCAAGGTTGGCTGTGATATCTGAAAGAGCTGCCGGTGACCGACGTTGATGCCGCCGTAAACGAACATTACGCCGTCGCGGGCCTCATGGATTCGATCCTGGAGGCACTGGATCGCCAGAATATCGATCTCGGCCAACTTGCCGTGGATGATTTGGCGCCGATCGACGCGTTCCACACTCGCGGCCGCCAGTCGACTTGCGAATTAGCAGCCCTAGGAAAACTGACCGCGCAACACCAGGTGTTAGACGTCGGCTGCGGGCTGGGCGGCACGGCCCGTTATTTGGCCGAGAGATTTGGCTGCCGGGTTACCGGCGTGGATTTATCGGCAGAGTACATCGCCGTTGCCAGTCGCCTCAATTCGATGGTGGGCTTGACCGATCGCGTGTCAGTCTGCCAGGGCCAAGCGACCCATTTGCCGTTTGACGACCAGTCGTTTGACGTGGTCTGGACCGAGCACACCCAAATGAACATTCCTGACAAACGAGATTTTTACAGCGAGGTGATTCGCGTGCTGCGGCCAGGTGGCCAGCTGCTGTTTCACGACGTGTTTGCCGGACCCGAAAAAGATCCCTGGTTCCCCACACCGTGGGCGGACCGAAAAGCGATCAGTTTTCTGGTCAGCCAGGCTGAGGCGCGAAGGCAACTTGAACAACTCGGCATGTCCATTGAAAACTGGATCGATAAAGTCGACGAATCGATTGAATTTTTCGATCAGGTTCTATCGCGTTTTCGCCATGCCGGACCGCCGCCACTGGGTCTCCATCTGCTGATGGGGGCCAGTGCCGTTGCCAAGCTGTCAAACTATTTGCGGAATCTCCGCGAACAACGAGCCACCGTGGCCATGGGCCTGGCGGTGAACGCATAATCATTTAATTGAGTTCGCGAATTCGCAGATTTCGCCAGGCAACTTCGAAAGGACCGCGATCT